>JANLFJ010000011.1 GCA_024655825.1 Peptococcaceae bacterium
ATATAAAGCGCAGACACCGCCGAATTCATGAACAAGACTGTATTTTGGGTTGCCAAAACCTCCTTCTTTATCGAAGGCCTGAACAATTCGTTCGGCCCGGCCCAGATATTTTTGGTAGACAACACGCGGTTTGCCGTCAATCCTGGCTGATTCGACGTAGTAATAATAGAGCTGATTTTTCTTTTTCTTAGATATGATAGTACCCATTCAATCCCCCCGTCAATTAGTAGGGTAATACATTAATTCGACGAGGGTTATATTAATTCCTTCTTTGCTAAGAAAAATTTACTGAATAAAAGCCTTATGAGATATTGATCAGTAACAATATCAATTATACCACGAGAACATAGTAGGGTAATACATCTGGTTAACATTTATTCCAAAATATACTATTACGTGAACCACTGAATTGGCGCCACTTTTCTGAATGGACATTAATAATTATTGAGATTTTATTCCCATATTTTATGGTTATTTCGTAAACTCACGCTAGGGCAGTCTGGTAGGAAAGCGGTTTCAAATCAAGGGGGGGGTGATAAAAGCATAGAATAATAACTGTCTTGAATTAAAAAAGCAATTAAAAAAATGGAGGTGGAGTTATGTATTTTAAGTCAAGTGTATCCTCCAGGGTTGTAGTACTAATCGTGCTGATTTGTTTTATCGCCACGATCGGTTTGATGGGTTGCAGCAAGAAAGCGGAGGAAAAGGCTCAAGCGAGTGTGATCAAAGTTGGCTGGATTGCGCCGTTTTCCGGCAACTATGCCTGGGCAGGCGAGTACTTGCTGAACGGGGCGAAACTGGCCGCCGAGGAAATTAACGCCAAAGGCGGGGTCAACGGGGTAAAAATTGATATTGTTTATGAAGATGACGGCGGAGATCCGACGAAATCTGTAAATGCTACCATTAAACTCATTGAAAAGGATAAAGTAAACATCATCATGGGGCCGTTTAACAGTTCCTGCACCCTGGCCAATATGAAGGAAACGGAACGGCGGCAGATGCCCCAGATCACATTCTCCCTAAGCCCCGTTATAACCAAGCAAAATAACCAATGGATCTTCCGGATGAGTCCCTCTGACGAAGTGACAATGACCAGCATACTGGAATACGCCGTAAAGGTTCAGGGCAAGAAAAATATTGCATTCTTGACCGATACGACTGATTATGGGACAGGCGGGTATATTGTTGGGGCTCCTTATCTGGAGAAAAACGGGCTGAAGCCTTTAACCAACGAAAAATTTAATATTCCGGATAAAGATTTCACAGCCCAGCTTCTCAATATAAAAAAGGCAAATCCTGATGCTCTATTACTGCACGGCGATGAAGCGGACTGCGGCCTGATCGCCAAGCAGAGAATACAGCTGGGAATGAAAGACCTGGAGATCATTGGCGGGCTGCCCTTGACAGGAACCAAATACCTTGAAACAGGCGGCGCCGAGGCAGTAGAGGGAACAATTGTGGCCACCTCATTCCTGGCCTCCAATCCTAGCCCCAAAGTGCAAGATTTTGTAAAGAATTTCACCCAAAAATATGGGTATGCTCCCGAAGCTCGCTGCGCTGCTGCTTATGACGGCATGTATATCCTGGCGGAGGCACTCAAGCACAGCCAAGGAAAGATTGACAATATATCACTGCGTGACGCTATTCGCAAGGTACAGAACATGGAAGGCGTACAGGGAGTGTTTAATTTCGACGAGGTTGGAGAAGGACTGCATACTGTCTTGAAAGGAATCTACCGCAGCGGAAAAATAGAATTCTTGGCCAAGTAGCGGATACCAAAAGCATAGAAGCCGGGGGAGATACGGCCTATCTCCGGATAGCGGGGAATCGATATCTTCTCCGGCTTTTATCTACGACTTCGTAAACTATGAGGAAAGGATGAAAGGCAGAATGAATTCCTTCCAGATGTTCGCGCAACAGGTTATTGGCGGTCTTGCTATCGGAAGCATGTATGCCCTTATCGCCCTTGGGTTCACTCTGATTTATTCCGGAATGAGGGTCGTGAACTGGGCCCAGGGGGAATTCTTTATGGTCGGGGCATATGTGGGTCTAACCGCTTATGTTTCGTGGAAGTGGCCGTTTTTTCTGGCGTTTCTCTTCAGTGCCGCGGTGATGTTCGTTGCCGGCTTGATCACGGAAAGGGTTGCCATTAAGCCGGTCAGGAGGGCGATTGACCTTACCCTGTTGATGATTACCATTGGCATCAGCATTGTGGTGAAGCAGCTGGCTATCCTGATCTGGTCACCGATTGGCGCGTCTTTTCCATCGGTATTTGGAGATGCCCCATATGAGTTTTTAGGATTATATGTGGTTCCCGAGGATGTCTGCGTCTTTTTGATCGGCATTCTGTTGATGCTTGTTCTTTATCTGCTGTTGTTTAAGACCAAACTGGGAATGGGTATGCGCGCTGTCGCTCAGTCCAGGGATACGGCGGCGATTATGGGCGTAAACATTGAGAGGATAGATTTGTTAACCTTTGGCGTGGCTATTGCTCTCGCCGCGGCAGCGGGGGTAATAATGGCTCCCCTGGCTTATGTTGAGCCCGCCATGGGAGCTTCGGTGGGCATTAAAGGTTTTGTGGCCTCCGTGCTGGGGGGGTTCGGTAATCTCTTTGGCGCTATTTTTGGCGGGTTGTTCCTGGGCCTGGCCGAGACAATTGGGGCCTACTTTATTTCTTCGGGATACAAGGATGCGATAGCCTTCAGCATTTTAATAATCGTTTTAGCCTTTAAACCAACAGGTTTATTCTATAGAAAGTCGCAAAGGTAGGTGAAACGAATGGCAAGATTGGCTGAATTGGTGGAAACGATAAAAATAAAAAAATGGCTGGGTGTTCTGTTGCTGCTGGCAGTGCTGTTGATGCCATATATTGCCGATTCTTACTGGCTTCACGTGCTGATCATCGTGGCCGTGTATATTATTTTGGCAATAGGACTGAACATGCTGACAGGTGTCACCGGATTGCTTTCTATAGGGCATGCGGCTTTTTTCGGGATTGGCGCGTATACCTCCGCGCTGCTGGCGATTAAACTTAATCTCTCCTTTTGGATAACCCTGCCCCTGGCGACGATACTTGCAGGAATTCTTGGCCTTCTTCTCAGCCTGCCGTGCCTGAGGCTGAAAGGGCCTTACCTTACAATAACAACTATCGGGTTCGGGCAGATCATCTATACTTTTTTCGTGGAATGGAGAGAACTAACCAAAGGACCGATGGGTTTAACGGGTATTCCCTCTCCTAAAATAGGAAGCTTTTCAATTGCCAGCAGCCAGGCGTACTATTACCTGATTTTAGTCTTTGTTTTCTTGGCCATATTTGTGGCGATGAGAATTGAGAACTCCATCTATGGAAGATCGATGAAGGCTATCAGGGATGATGAGTTATCCGCCGAGATTTCAGGAGTTAACGTCATCTATTATAAAATGTATGCCTTTGCGCTGAGCGCTGTCTATGCGGGTTTGGCAGGCGGTCTTTATGCGCATTACCTTTGCTTTTTAAGCCCGGACAGTTTTACTTTTGATTTTTCCACAATGATGCTGATGATGATTTTGATCGGCGGACTTGGTTCCGTGCAAGGGGCAATTATCGGCGCATTCATTGTGGCGCTTCTTCCGGAAATGTTGCGGGAATTCAAGATGTACCAGATGATAATCTACGGGCTTCTTCTCATTTTGGGGATGATTTACATGCCTAAAGGAATTGTACAACTATACCATAATGTTGTCGGCGCATTAGGACGCAAGGATAGTGACGGGCAGATTTCTAGGGCCACTAAACAATGAAAGGGGGTAAGCAAAACATGGATAATATGTTAGTCGCTCAAAATATAACTAAAGAATTCATAGGACTTACCGCACTGTCCAATGTTAGTCTAGAAGTTAAACAAGGAGAAATTCACGGTTTAATTGGGCCCAATGGTTCCGGCAAAACGACTTTTTTTAATGTGATCTCGGGGGTTATGCTCCCAACGAAAGGCGAAATTTTTCTAAGAGGAGAAAATATTGTTGGACTAAAGGCAAATGAGATTTCGAAAAAGGGCATTGCGCGCACCTTTCAAAACATCAGGCTTTTTAAGGAATTGACCGTGCAGGACAATGTAAAAGTTGCAGCAGGCAGCAGGTACAACGTGTCTTCTATAGACATAATATTTAAAACCGTAAGAGCCAGGAAATATGAAAAGGAGATCCAGGAAAAGACAGACTCTATATTAGAGGCCGTTGGACTTGCCAGTTTCAGGAACACTGTTGCCGCGAATTTACCCTATGGTAGGCAAAGAGTGCTGGAAATAGCCCGCGCCTGGGGGACAGAGCCGCTGCTGTTACTGCTGGATGAGCCAGGGGCCGGGATGAACCCCAAGGAAAAGGAGGAACTGATTTCGCTCATTTACCTGTTGAACAATGCTCACATCACGATCATACTTGTGGAACATGATATGAAGCTAGTCATGCAAGTAACAAAAACGATTACCGTTTTTGATTCCGGTGAAAAAATTGCGGAAGGTACTCCCCAGGAAGTCAGCAATAATCCGAAAGTAATTGAGGCCTACCTTGGGAAGGAGGGTCACCGTGTTAAAAATTGATAGTATTGATGTATTTTATGACAAGATTCAGGTCTTGCGGCAGGTAAGTTTGGAAGTCAAAGAAAAAGAAACGGTAACGATCATTGGAGCGAATGGGGCGGGAAAAACCACTTTGCTTAAAACAGTCATGGGTCTGTTAAAACCTGCCAGGGGAAAGATAGAATTGTTCGGCGAGCCTTTGCACGGCCTGGACCCCTGGCTTATTGTGCAGCGTGGAATTTCTCTTGTTCCGGAAGGAAGACAGGTTTTTCCCGAGATGTCGGTTTTAGAAAACCTATACATGGGCAGTTATGCCAGAAAAGATAAAGACGGTATCCAAAATGATCTGGAAAACGTTTTTAGACTGTTTCCCAAATTGAAAGGAAGGTCCCAGCAAATGGCAGGAACTCTCAGCGGCGGGGAGCAGCAGATGCTGGCTATTGGCCGCGCGCTGATGTCAAAACCCAAGCTGCTTTTGCTTGATGAGCCATCCATGGGGCTGGCTCCGATCATCGTTGAAGAGATTTTCGATATCATCAGGGATATCACAAGTGCCGGCACAACCGTGCTGCTGGTCGAGCAGAACGCGCGCCTGGCCCTCTCCATTGCCAACCGCGGGTATGTTCTGGAAACTGGTAAAATTATCATGGAAGACAAAGCTGAGCTGCTTTTGAACAACAGGCAGGTTAAGGAGGCTTATCTCGGAATATGAGCATGCTTTTCTCCCCAATTACTATTGGGAATATGAAACTGAAAAACCGTATTGTTATGGCGCCTATGGCGACTCATTTCGCCAATAAAGAAGGCAGAGTCACCAAAAAAATAATTGATTACTACGCAGAACGGGCTCGCGGAGGCACAGGACTCATAATTACTGAATCCTGCTATGTAATCCCCCAGGGAAGAGGTGGGAATCAACGGTTAGGCATCCATGAGGATGGTTTAATTGATGGTTTGTCTCAGCTGACTGATGCTGTCCATGCCAATGGGGCAATGATTGCGGCCGAACTGCATCATGGAGGACCCCAGGTCCCGCGGATGGTGATTGGCGAGATGCCGGCGGCCGCTTCGAACGTGTATTATCAGGCAGGTGTAATACCGCCGCCGCGCGCTCTTTCTAAAGAAGAAGTAAAACAGGTGGTGGCCGCTTACGCTGCAGCAGCTGGTAGAGCGGTAAAAGCCGGCTTTGACGCCCTGTTGATTCATGGCGGTCATGGTTATTTGATTAACAGCTTTTTATCCCCTGTAACGAACAGGAGAACGGATTGCTACGGTGGGGACCTTTCGAACCGGATGAGGTTTTTGCTGGAGATTATTGGCGCTATTCGAGACAGAGTAGGCGATAGCTTGCCTGTCATGGTCCGGTTGAATGCTGAAGACTTTGTGGAAGGAGGGATAAGGCTGCCGGAATCCCTGGAAATGGCCAGGATGCTGCAGGATGCTCATGTGGACTGCATCCATGTCACGGCAGGGACTCATCTCTCCATGGAAATGATGGTTCAACCCATGGCAATTCCCCGGGGTGTTCTGGTTCCCTTTGCCGCCGCTATAAAAAAAGAAGTTGCGGTTCCTGTGGCGGTGGTGGGACGTATCAACAACCCGGAATTAGCCGCTAAAATCCTGGAAGAGGGGAAGGCCGATTTGATCACATTAGGCCGGGCCCTCATTGCCGACCCGTATTTTCCCCAGAAGGCAGCCCAGGGCAAGGCCGATGAAATCAGGCCGTGCATAGCCTGCAACCAGGGATGCAATTACCAGCTGCATCAGGGCAGGAATATTACCTGTTTTGGTAATCCCTCTGTTGGCAAAGAAGAGGAATGGAGGATCAGTTCCGCCCCGCACCCCAAAAATGTCCTGGTAGTGGGCGGCGGGCCTGCCGGTATGCAGGCCGCCCTGACAGCCGCAGCGCGAGGCCATAAGGTAGTACTTTGCGAGAGAAACCAGCAATTGGGCGGACAGTTATATTTAGCCTCTAAACCGCCCTGCAAGGATGAGATCGCCAACCTGTTGAGTTATATGTCTGCTCAGCTTGCCAGGCTTAACGTTGATATAAGGTTAAACCAGGAAATAGGACTTGAGGACATAAAGAAGATGCAGCCTGACGCCGTTGTGGTGGCGACCGGCTCAATACCTTTTATCCCACCAATTGAAGGGGTGAATTTACCTCATGTAGTAACCGCTCAGGCTGTTTTGCGCAAACCGGAAATAGTGGCGGGGAAGACGGCAGTGATCGGCGGCGGCGGCACGGGTTTAGAAACCGCCGAATTTCTAGCAGAAAAAGGACTCAGTGTTATTGTTATAGAGATGATGGAAGATATTGCTGGTGATATGGAACCGACAAGGCGAAAGCTGATCCTGAACAGGTTAAGCGAAAAAGGGATCAGGATTCTGATAAAAGCAAAAGTGAAACGAATTAATCCAGGCTGCGTAGTGATTGAATGGTTGGGAAATGAACAAAGTATAGACGCGGACAGCGTGGTGCTGGCAACCGGCGCCCTGCCAGTTAAGAAACTGGGTGAAGAGCTGCGGGAACTAAATCTTGAAGTGCATTTTGTTGGCGACTGTCTGAATCCGCGTACCGGCCTGGATGCAATCAGCGACGGGTTCCAGGCGGGTCTAAGCATATAGCGGCAGCTTTCGCCGAATGGCAATCTTCCCTAATAATTCATGGCGATCAGCTGGTGGAAGGTTTGAAGGTCGATTTCCTTGCTTACTCCCCCGGAGGTCATGATGATCAGGACCTGACCCTTTTTGTCTTTTTTAACCTCGATGAGATAATGCTCGTGGAAACGGACCAGGACTTTTTCCACCCCGGCATCTCCTTTTCCTGTGGAACTGCCGATTTCCAGCCTGTTTTCCAGGCGGCTTACGGGGACATCGCGTTCAAAATTTAGCAAGACCTGGTTAATTGACATGTAAAACCACCTCCAACTCTATTATAATATAAAAGAGGTGGTGGAAAAATGAGTAAGGAAAAGGCAAATGCTAAGAATGACTTGCTGACACTGGAGGATGCCCTGGAGCTGGACCGGCAGGAGATACGCGATTACTACCGGCGATACATCAATCCGGGGCTGGCCAACATGATGGCCCTGATCGATTTTGACAAGAGGTTCGTGCGTGCCGAGGACTGCACCGCCTGGGACGCCGAGGGAAAAGAATATCTCGATTTTTTAGGCAGCTACGGTTCCGTCAACCTCGGGCACAATCCCCCGGCAGTCCAGGCCGCGGTTGAAAAAGTCCTGGAACGTCCCAATCTCCTCCAGGCTTCGTTGAACCCCTTGGCTGCGGCCCTGGCTCATAACCTGGCGCGCGTGACCCCGGGGGATTTGGAAAAGGTCTTTTTCTGCAACAGTGGTACCGAAGCGGTGGAAGGCGCTTTGAAGCTGGCTCGCGCATATAACAGCGGTCGGACAGGCATCGTCTACTGTGAAAATTCTTTTCATGGTAAAACATTTGGCTCGCTGTCGGTGACAGGCCGCGAAAAGTACAGGAAGCCTTTTCTACCGCTGCTGCCCGGCTGCGAAGCGGTTCCTTTCGGAAACCTCCAGGCGCTGGAAGAAAAGCTCTCCGCAAAGAATGCGGCGGCCTTTATTGTGGAACCGGTCCAGGGCGAGGGCGGCGTTGTTGTGCCGCCTTGCGGCTACCTGGCTGGAGCGAGGGAACTGTGTGACCTTTACGGGGCTTTGATGATAGTCGATGAAATACAGACGGGATTCGGGCGGACAGGCAGCCTCTTTGCCTGTGAACAAGAAAACGTCACGCCCGACATCATGTGCCTGGCCAAGTCGCTCGGCGGCGGGGTAATCCCGGTTGGCGCTTACATAGCACGCTCCGCTGTCTGGGAAGCGGTGTACGGCGGGATAGACAAATATGCTGTGCACACATCCACTTTTGGCGGCAACACCCTGGCGATGGCCGCCGGGCTGGCCGCCCTGGAGAGTCTCATAGAACAAGACCTGCCTGCTCAGGCGGCTGAAAAGGGCGCCTATCTTCTTGATAAGCTCAAAGCATTGGAGAAAAAATACGAACTGGTAAAAGAAGTGCGCGGGAGAGGGCTGCTCATCGGCGTGGAATTCAACCAGCCGGTCCCGGGGCTCCTGGACAGGCTGACGGGGGGAAGGGCCAACAAGTTGGCCGGTGAGTATTTTGGTTCTCTCGTGGCTGGTGAACTAATGAACAAATACCGGATAATTACCGCGTACACCCTTAATAATCCCAATGTCATCCGCCTGGAACCGCCGCTGACGGTCAGCAGGGCGGCACTGGACAGGGTTGTCGATTGCCTGGAGGAGATCCTGGCCCGCAGTTTTTCCGGGGTGGTAAAAAACAGCGTGGGTACGGCGGCCAGGTCGGTTTTAAAACGCGGGCGGTGACAAACAGATTAATATTTTTATTGTGTCCCCGCAAGGCCGGGGTTTTTTCTTTTACAGTTCATATATTCATGGCATCTTGTTATATATCTAAAAATATTTTAACATTTCACGGAGGAAAAAAAGTAGGGGCGGAGAATATACAAATTACTTCTTAAAAATAAGAACTGAGCTAAAAAATGAGGAGGAGGTATGTTGATGGGAGGGCAGCTTGGGATTTTAGTTGCCGTACTCGGGTACGACACGGTAAACGAGGATGAATTCAACGACTGGTACGAAACCGAGCATATACCCGAAAGAATGAAAATTCCCGGTTTTCTTTCCGCTGAGCGCTATCTGGCGATAAACAAGGAGAAGACATCCGTGGCCATCTATGACCTTTCCAGCGTGGATGTGCTGCGGGGGCCGGAATACAAGGCCATCGCCGGAAACAATTACTCGCCGTGGACCAAGCGCATCCAGTCAAGAGTAAGCGGTTTCCTGCGCTACGAGGCTGTGCAAGTCAATCCCGGCACGCAGGTGGCGCCCGGGGGAGCTGGAGGCCTTTTGCTGGTGGGATACAACGTCGGGCCGGAAGCGGAAGACGAGGTTAACCGCTGGTATGAGACGGAGCACATTCCCGCCCTGCTGCAGGTTGAAGGGGTTCTTTCCGCCCGCCGCTACCGCTGCGTAGACGGGCCTCACAAGTACCTGGCCGTCTATCATTTGACCGCTCCGGAAGTCTGCAAAAGCGAAATGTGGAGAAAAGCGGCGGAAACGCCGTGGACGCATGCTGTGCGACCGAAGATGGGAGAACGTTTGTGGTTGGAATGCAGGCTGTTCCGGCGCTATGAACGACAGGAGAGGTGAATTGACATGATGATGATCAGCCGCCTGAAACCACTGGAAGAAATGTTCGGCCGGCTCAAGAGCAGCGAGTCCCTGCTCTTGCTGGCGTGCAACGGCTGTGCGGAGAGCTTCGGCAGCGCCGAGCCCGGCCAGTTGAACTTGCTCAAAAGTGAAGCGGAACAACGGGGCCATCACGTTGCTGACGTTGTCACCATCGAATTCTTGTGCGAAGAAGTGCTGGTGAGACACTGGCTCCGCAAGGCCCGCAGCAAAGAGAGTTTTGACGCCGTGCTTGCCGTCTGCTGCGGGGTGGGCGCCCAGGTTGTGGCTAAAGTCAGCCAAGGGGCGGTTTATCCCGCATGCGATACCGTCAGCATGGGTGGCAGGTTCGGGCAGCCGTGGGGCGCCGAATTGTGTAAAGAATGCGGCGAGTGTTTGCTGCCTTATACCGGCGGTATTTGCCCCCTGACAGCTTGCAGCAAGGGGCTTTTAAACGGGCCGTGCGGCGGGAGCCAGGACGGAAGGTGCGAATTCCGGCCGGAATCAAGAGAATGCGGCTGGCAAAAAATATACCGGCGGTTGGAAGAGCGGGGCGGCAAAGAACTCCTTGTGGGTCCGCCCTTGATAAAAGACCATTCCAGGAACGAGCCGCCCGAAGAACTGGTTGTCTTCAAAACACAGCTCCTTGAAGGGCAGGTGGAGACCTTATGACGATTACGGAACTGGCTGGTAAAAAAAGTTTCCTGGTAACGGCGGAGTTGACCCCGCCCAAGGGGACTGATTACGGCAAAGTTTTAGAGGCGGCAGAGAACCTGGTCCAGGCGGTGGATGCCGTCAATGTAACCGACGGCCAGAGTGCGGTGATGCGCTCCGGTTCCCTGGCCCTTTCCCATTTTTTGCTGGATAAAGGCATTGAACCGGTTTTTCAGCTCAACTGCAGGGACCGCAACCGGATCGCCCTGCAGTCGGAATTATTGAGCGCGTTCAGCCTCGGAATCAAAAACGTGCTGTGCATCACGGGCGATCATGTCGGGTTAGGCGACCATAAGGACGCCAAGCAGGTTTTTGACCTGGATGCCGTATCGCTCCTGGCGGTCGTGAGCAGGTTAAACGAAGGCTGCGACATGAAAGGCAATCCCCTTGCCGGGGCTACCAACCTGTGCCCGGGGGCAGTCGTTAATCCCAACGCTTCACCGGTTGAGCCCCAGCTGTTGAAGATGAAAAGAAAAATACAGGCCGGCGCGCGCTTTTTCCAGACCCAACCCGTTTTTGAAATCTCTTTGCTGAAACCGTTTGCGGACGAGGCCGCCAGGATGGGCGTTCCCCTGCTGGCAGGGGTGATGGTTTTAAGGTCCGCCGGGATGGCCCGGTATATAAATAAGCATATTTCGGGCATCAGCGTTCCGGTAAAACTGGTTGAATACCTGGAAAAATCAAGGGACCCGGTCATAACCGGCCTGGAGATAGCCGCCGGTTTAATAAACGAAGCGCGAGGCGTTTGCCGGGGGGTCCATTTGATGACGATTGGTGCGGAAGAATTGGTGCCGCAAGTACTTGAAAAAGCGGGGATAAAGAAAGAAAAGCGGTTTTCCGAAACGGAGGTGGAATAGATGGCTTCCCCCAAGAAAACGGTGGCGGTCGTCAAGTGTAATGACCCGGGTGAAGGGGTCCTGAGGGCTTTGGCATTGCTGGAAGCGGAGGGCGATTTTAAACCTTCCTCCGACGTGGTGTTTATCAAACCAAATATTGTGGCTACCGTTCCTTCGGAGAATTCCCCTGAAGTCACGGAGCAAAGAACAGTCGCCGCGCTGGTGCGCTACTTCTACGAACGTGGGGCCCAAAAGGTGGTTGTGGGTGAAGGACCGGCCTGGGGCGCGTTGAGCCGCGACGCGTACCGGGTTTCAGGAATGGAAAAGGCCGTCCTGGAAAACGGCGGGTTTTTGTGCGACATGGATGAGGAGCCTGAAGTGGCGGTCCCGGTTGACGGCTACGTGCTCAAAGAAATACGCCTCCCCAGGGCTCTGGCGGAGGCCGATATGGTGGTCAATGTCCCCAAGGCAAAAACCCATTTCTTGACAGGCGTTACCCTGGGGCTGAAAAATGTTTTAGGGGCAATCCGCTACGAGTATCGGAAAAAATACCACCGGGAATTTGACCAGGCCTTCTTTATCGCCGATCTCCAGAAGGCTTACAAGCCTGATGTGACCGTCATTGACGCCGTAATGGCCATGGAAGGTTTCGGGCCGCACGGGGGTACGCCCCTTGAACTCGGAGTGGTCCTCGCCGGCACGGATACCATGGCGGTCGACACTGTGGGCTGCCACCTTATGTGCATCAATCCCCGCAGCCTGGCTTTGATGCAGGCTGCTGAAAAACTGGGAATAGGCACAACGGACATGAGCCTGATCAAGGTTGTGGGGGAAGATATTGAGAAGGTAAAACAGCCCTTTTCTCCGCCTCTTTTCCAGTATGTGAGCAAGTATGACAATGTCAGCGTGTACGCGGGGGGCGTCTGTCCCGGATGCAAACCGAGAATACCAAGCGTGCCTTTAGGCTGGGACCCTTCGAAAAAATACGCGGTGATCATCGGAAGAGAGCCAATCGCCGTCAGGCCCGATGTGGAAGCCGACGAATTTTGGCTGGTGGGAAACTGCGGGGTGAAGGCGGGAATGGCTTATCTCCTGCGGAGGGCTTTCCAGGGAGGTTTTAAAAGCGGGATGCCTAGAATAGCCAAAGTGCCCGGTTGTCCGCCGCTTGATTGGTATTCGCAGAAGTCCGTCTTCCCGCCGTTGCGGGAAAAAGGCTGGATGACCAATTAAAAAAAACAAAAAAAGCGCATGAGTATGCCTGTAAGCCGAGTTCTGTGCCCCCTCGTTTGAGGGGCGGCGACCATTTATCTGGGATGCCGGTTACCCGGCACCTCTAGCGACCTAACCCGGGAGCGGAACGGGCCGTTCCACAGCTCCCCTATTCGGTCTTGCTCCAGGTGGGGTTTACCGAGCCAGCCAGTCACCTGGCTGCTGGTGAGCTCTTACCTCGCCTTTCCACCCTTGCCTGTGCCGCAAAATACGGCCATCGGCGGTATGTCTCTGTGGCACTTTCCTTGGAGTCGCCTCCACTGGGTGTTACCCAGCACCCTGCCCTGCGGAGCTCGGACTTTCCTCAGGCCCGGCCTTTCGGCGATTGGGCCCGCGGTCGCCCGGCATACTCATGTGCGGAACTATATATTATCACATTAATATCAAAAATGAAAGCGGGATTCGCTGGAAGACCAGCGGAATGCTCTTGAAAATCGTTAAAACCGTTGACAAAACAGATTGAATACAACTATAATACGTCGTAATAAGAGCAAACGGGCAAACTGGAGGGATCCTTTTGGCTAACATGATTCATACCCTGGTTGTGCTGGTGGAAAACCGTCCCGGTGTGCTTACCAGGATTTCCGGTTTAATCAGCCGGAGGGCTTTTAATATTGAAAGCATTGTGGCCGGCTACACGGAGGAGCCTAACATGACCAGGATTACCATAGCGGTTAACGGTGACGACCGGGAAATAGAACAGGTCGTCAACCAGCTTTCCAAACTGGTTGATGTCATCAAAATTGTAGACCTGACCGAAGTGGACAGTCTCGAACGCGAACTGGCCATGATCAAGGTGAAAGCCAGCCCGGAGAAGCGTTCCGATATTGTGGACATTGTTGACATTTTCCGGGCCAGAATAGTGGATGTCAACCGTGAAACGATGGTCATAGAGCTGACCGGCGACCAGAGTAAAATCGACGCTCTTTGTGAAGTGATGAAAGACCACGGGATCATAGAAATTGTGCGGACCGGCAAGACCGTCATTTCCCGCGGGCCTTTGCCGGCCAAAAAAATGTAGTGAAAATCCCCGGGCGGGGATTTTTGTTTTATATTAGCAGGTAAATGCCTTTTCTGAGCAGAATTAAACAAATGGAAAGGGAGGAGGCAAGCATGTCCCTGCGTTTTATTATTGGGAGGGCCGGGTCGGGGAAAACCCGGCAGTGCCTGGCGGAGATAAAACAACATCAACAACAGAAGCCGGAAAAGCCGCTCGTTTACCTGGTGCCTGAACAGGCCACCTTCCATATGGAAAAAAACCTTCTTGAGTTCTGCGGGCTGGACGGGACCATGCAGGTACATGTTTTGAGCTTTCAACGCCTGGCCTGGCGCGTTTTGCAGGAAACGGGAGGCGGGATTTACCCGGTGCTGGATAAGGTGGGAAAGGCCCTGATTTTACGCCGCATCCTGGAAAAAAACAGGAAACAAATGAAGGCTTTTGCCCGGGTAATGGATACCCCGGGTTTTTTAGAAAAACTGGCGGAGGTAATGGCCGAGTTTAAGGCATACAACACAACTCCCGGGAAGTTTGTTTCCTGCCTGGAAAGCCTGGCCGGCCCAAAGGAGGATGCTTTGCGGGGCAGGCTGGAAGACCTGGTTCTTGTTTACAGCGAATACGAGGATTACCTGGCGAACAAATACCTTGACACGGAGGATTTGTTGCGCAAGCTGGCCAGGAAAGTTCCCCTTTCCGTGTTTTTGGACGGCGCCGGCATCTGGCTGGACGGCTTCCATGGTTTTACTCCCCAGGAATACAAAGTGATCCGCGAAATACTCTTAAAAACGTCCGGGGTGAGCATAACGCTTTGCCTGGACCGGGAACACCTTAATAAGAGCCTGACGGAAACGGACACTTTTTATCCTCCCTGGGAAACCTGGCGGAAGCTGGTGGAGATTTCCCGGGAAACAGGCTGCCGGGAGGAATACCTGTTTTTGGATTACGGAATGGCACACCGCTTTTCGCGGCGGGAAGAACTGGCCCACCTGGAAAAAAGCTTCTTTGAAGCGGTTGCTCCCTTTGCCGGGGAGGCCGCAGGCCTTAAACTGACGGCAGCGGCCAACCGCAGGGCCGAACTGGAAGGGACAGCCCAGAGAATACTCAATTTATGTCGTGAAAAGGGGCTGCGTTTCCAAGATATTGCCGTGCTTTTCCGCGACATTTCCCCGTATGAAAGCCTTTTGCCCGCGGTTTTCAACGACTACGGCATCCCTTATTTCCTGGATAAAAAAAGACCGCTTCGCCATCACCCGCTCCTTGACCTGCTTGAAGGAGCCCTGGAGGTGGTGGAGTCCGGCTGGAATCATGAGCCCCTGTTTCGCTGTCTTAAAACCGACCTTCTTCCCGTTTCTCGCCGGGAGGTCGACCTGCTGGAAAATTATTGTCTTTCTCATGGAATCAGGGGCAGCCGGTGGACTGACGGAAAGCCCTGGGGCTACATGCGCCGCTGTACGCTGGAAGAAGAATACCGGCAAGAGGAAGCGGGAACGGCCAGCGAGGAAGAAACCGAACTGAAAAGGATCAACAGGGCCAGGGAAAAAGCGATACCGGCCCTGGGCCGGCTGGAAGCCGGCCTGCGGAAGGCGCGCACGGCCAGGGATTTTGCCGTTTCCATTTACAACCTGTTGGAAGAGCTGGCTGCGGCCTGTAAACTCCAGTACTGGAGCCGCAAGGCGGAGGAAGAGGGGGAACTGGAAGAAGCACAGCTGCACAGCCAGGTATGGCAGAAAGTCATGGAGCTGCTGGAACAGTTTGTGCAGGTCCTGGGAGAGCAGGAAATAAACGTACGGGAGTTCAGCCGCGTGCTGAAAAGCGGCCTGGAAAGCATTGAGCTCGGCCTGATCCCGCCCCGCCTCGACCAGGTGCTGGTAGGAACACTGGATCGCTCCCGCAACCCCGACCTGAAGGCGGTTTTTGTGCTGGGCGCAAACGAGGGTGTCTTGCCTAAACGGATCAGTGAAGAGGGATTTTTTAGCGATGATGAAAAAGAAATCCTGGGAAAAATGAGAGTGGAACTGGCCCCCACCAGTGAAAAAAGGCTTTTTGCCGAACAGTTTCTGGTTTACCTGGCCCTGACCAGGGCAAGCGACTTCCTGCAGGTTAGTTTTCCCGCGTCTGATGAAGAGGGGAGGGCTTTAAGTCCCTCGTTTCTTTTTGAACACCTGGGGAGGATTTTCCCTTCAGCCAGGGAAAGTAACGGCTGGCCAGGCGGACAGGCCAAAGAGGTGACCGACATGGCCCTTGATTGTCTCGTGAATCCAAGGCCCGTCATGGGCTGCCTGGGCGCAAACCTCCGCCGGGCCGCTGACGGCGAACCGGTTGAACCGCTCTGGTGGGATGTCTACAACTGGTTTTTGAACGAGAAGGAATGGCAAAAGCCCCTGGCCCTTGTAGTGAATGGACTGTCCCAAGCGAACAGGGAGGAGCGCCTTCCGTTGCCTCTCGTGCGCAGATTGTACGGCAGCAGTTTATTAACCAGCATTTCCAGGCTGGAAAGGTTCAAAGCCTGTCCCTTTTCGTATTTTTTGAATTACGGGCTCAAGTTGAAAGAAAGGGAAGAATACAAGCTTAAAGCACTCGACCTGGGACGGTTTTTTCATGCCGCCATCGAGCGGGCATACCGCCGCCTGGAAGGGGAGGGGTTGGACCTGGCCGGTTTAGACGAGCACCGGCTTTCCGGCCTGGTGGAAAGCACCGTGGATGAAATTGTTCCCCAGCTGCAGAACGAACTGCTGTTGAGCACTTCGCGGTATCGATTCCTAACCCGCAAGTTTAGACGCACCGTGACAAGGGCGCTGCGCGTTTTGCGTGAGCATGAGCTTCGCGGTACTTTTCGCCCGGTGGGCTTGGAAATGTCTTTCGGACCGGAAGGCCGCCTGCCTGGTCTCCGGTTAAAACTGGCCAGCGGAGGGACTATCGTTCTCCAGGGGAGGATAGACAGGGTTGACGCCGCAAGGGGAGAAAACGGGTATTACTTACGGGTTATCGACTACAAATCGGGGAACCCCACTTTAAGCCTTATGGAGATCTTCTACGGCCTTAAAATACAGCTCGTTGCTTACCTGGACGTGGTTATGACTCATGCCCGGGAGCTTATCGGTGAAGAGGCCCTGCCGGCAGGCGTCTTTTATTTTACAATCCAGGATCCCATTGTGGCCGGGGATAAACCCCTGGAAAGGGGCGAAATTGAAAGCAGAATCCTGAAGGAGTTACGAATGAAAGGCTATTTGCTCAAAGACCCGCAGGCCATTATGCTTATGGATTCATCGATTAACGGCCGTTCCGAGCTCATTCCCGCGGCTATGAAAAAAAACGGGGAGTTATACAAGGACTCCGGTTGTCTTCTAACGCGGGATGAATTCAGTAGCCTGCGCCTTCATGTGGAGAACCTGTTGACAGAAATAGGAGAAGAGATCATGGCCGGGGAGATTTCCATTCAGCCATACCGCTATAAGGGCAGCAGCCCTTGCGCGTACTGCTCTTACCAGGCGGTTTGCCGGTTCGATCCGGCAGTTGCGGGTGAGACCTACAGGGTCTTGCCGGTCAGGGAGCCAGGCGAGATATGGCGCGAGCTCGGGATAAGAAAGGAGGCCGTGGATAATGGTTAACTGGACGCCAGAACAGGAAACCGCGATCACTGCAAGAGGCCGTAACCTGCTGGTTTCAGCGGCGGCCGGCGCCGGTAAGACGGCTGTCCTGGTGGAAAGGATTATCCGGCGCGTTCTTGACCCGGTTGATCCTGTTGATATTGACCGCCTGCTGGTCGTTACCTTTACCAATGCTGCGGCCCAGGAAATGAAAGAGCGTATAGCCGGAGCGCTGGCGGCGCGCAGCCGGGAGAAACCGCAGGATAAAAACTTGCAGCGGCAGCTTCTTTTGGTAGGGCGCGCGTCGATTTCTACGCTTCATTCATTTTGCCTGGACATGATCAGGCAAAACTACTACCGGCTTTCCCTGCCTGAAGGGCTTGTCCTGGACCCCCGGTTTCGCGTCGCTGGCGATGTTGAGGCGGCGCTGATAAAACTTGAGACACTGGAGTCGCTTTTTGAAGACAGGTATGCGGCGGAAGACAGCCGGTTTTTGGAACTGGTGGAGTGTTTCGGGGGCGAGAGGGATGACCGGGTCCTGCAGGAACTGGTTTTAAAGCTTTACGATTTTTCTCGCAGTCAGCCGGATCCTTCTTCCTGGCTGCGAAAGGCGACAGCGGCCTTCAGGAGCAACCTTGACGACCAAGCGATTCAAGCCCTTTTTTCTCAGGTGAAAGAAAGCATCATCCTCCCGCTGGAAGAAGCGGTAGAGAAGCTGAAAGACGCTGCCGCCCTGGCGGCCAGGCCCGGCGGCCCCGGGGTTTACTGCCAGGACCTGGAGATGGAATCGGAAATGCTGCAGCGGTTGCTGCTTATGTTTTCAGAACTATCGTGGCAGGACTGTTTAAGAGCCTTGGGGGAGGTGCGTTTCGCTTCCCTTAAGCCGTGCCGGGACAAAAACGTGGCTGAAGAATTGAAGAACGAAACGACAACCTTGCGCAGCGAAGCCAAGGAAATCATTAAGAAACTGCAGACAGTATTCCTGGCGCGCACGCCCCAGGAATACATAGAAGACATGTGGAAGATCGCTCCATTGATGGATTCGCTTTGCCTGCTGGTTGAAGATTATTCGCGGCTTTATCTGAAAGCCAAGCTGGAGCGGAACGTAATCGATTTTGCAGACCTGGAACATTTTGCCATAAACCTGCTTTCCGTTGAGGAGAAAGAGGGACATCACAGGTCGGAACTGGCGGAGAAATTGAGAGACCGCTACGTGGAAATACTGGTCGACGAGTACCAGGATATAAACAGCGTGCAGGAAACCATCCTCAAGCTTGTTTCCAGGGAAGAACTTCCGGGCAATATGTTCATGGTGGGAGACGTGAAGCAGAGCATCTACCGCTTCCGGCTGGCCGAACCCGGCCTCTTTTTGGCCCGGTATCGTGAATACGGCGGGCTTCCTGCAGGCCAGCGCTTTCCTGGCCGGAGGATTGCGCTTTCGCGGAATTTCCGCAGCCGGGATTTTATCATCAACGGGGTCAATTACTTGTTTCGCCAGATAATGAGCGCCAAGCTGGGGGGGATCGACTACGGAGCGGACGCGGAGCTGGTGCAGGGAGCATCTTATCCCGAATACCCGGCTGAGGCAGGTTCCGTTCTGCCAGGAATGATTGAGGTGCATATCGTAAACCGCCGGGCAGAAGCCCTCGCGGAGCCTGGTGAAGAGGAGGACCGGCAGGAGGCGGAAGCACAAGCGGATCGAGAAGGAGAAGAAGAACTGGACACCGTACAGTATGAAGCCAGGATAGCGGGCAGGAGAATCCTGGAACTGGTGAAAAGGCAGGTCTGGGACGGGGAGATGAAGGCCTACCGGCCGGTGAGGTTCAGGGATATTGTGGTTCTGATGCGTTCCACCAAGAATGCCGGAGAAGTGTTTATAGAAGAACTGCGGCGGTTGGGTATCCCGGTGTACGCGGAAACGGGCGCCGGTTACCTGGAGGTCCAGGAAATTAAAACGATGCTGTCCCTCCTGAAAATTATAGATAACCCGCGGCAGGACATTCCCCTGGCCGCCGTACTGCGCTCGCCCATCGTTGGCCTTACGGCGGAAGAATTGGCTTGTATCCGCATGGGAATGCCCCGGGCAGATTTTTACAATGCGGTATGCCTTGCTGCCCGGCGAGAGAAAGGTGAGCTGGGGGAGAAACTGCGCCGTTTTATGCGACGCCTGAGACGCTGGCGCACTTTTTCCCGCCGCAAGTCCCTGGTGGAACTGATCTGGCTCTTGTTCCGGGAAACGGGATATTACGACTGCGCGGGCGCCATGCCGGGAGGCAGCCAGAGGCAGGCCAACCTGCGGGCCCTTTATGACAGGGCTAAACAGTATGAAGAAACGACGATGAAAGGCCTGTCCAGGTTTTTGAGATTTATGGAAAAATTGGAAGAGACCAGCCAGGACCTGGGAACAGCCCGCCCGCTGGGAGAAAAAGAGGAAGTTGTCCGCATCATGAGCATCCATAAAAGCAAGGGGCTTGAGTTCCCCATCGTAATTCTGGCCGGGCTCGGCCGCCGCTTCAATTTTCGGGACTTGCGGGAAGACATCCTGGTTGACAGGGACCTGGGGCTGGGGCCGGTCATAGTGGATTACGAAAAGCGCCTTAAGTACCCGACCTTGGCCAGGATAGCCGTGAGGAACAGGCTGAAAAACGAGCTTCTGGCGGAAGAAGCGCGCATCCTTTATGTCGCTTTGACCAGGGCCAGGGAAGGACTTGTCCTTGTTGGCACTGTCGACGGCCTGGCCGGGAAATTAAGGAAATGGCGGCGGGTTACTCGCCTGAAGGGATGGGAATTTACACCAGGCATCCAGGTGGGAGCGAACTGTTTCCTGGATTGGCTGGGGCCCGCCCTGCTGCGGCATAAGGATGGCAGGGCGTTGCTGGAAGCAGCGGGGATAGCAGGGAACGGCGAGAATAAAGAGGACCCTTCCAGGTGGCAGATTACCGTTTGGCACCAGCAGGCCGCACCGGGGCGGGAAAAGGCGGCAGAAAAAAAAGATAGGGAAAAGCTGGCCAGGGTTGCCGCGCTTTTGCCTGTGGAAGGAACCGGCGGGTACCGCCAGGCGGTCAGTGACAGGCTGGGATGGCGCTATCAGTATGCCGCGCTTTCGTCCATACCGGCCAAGCTTTCAGTTACGGAGATCAAGCACCGCTTTCACCAGGCAAACGAGGATGAGATGAGCGGCAGCACTTTTAGCCGGCAGTGTGATTTCTCCCGGAGGCCGGTCTTTTTACAGGAGGAAAAAGGCCTCTCGGCAGCGGAAAAGGGCGCTGCATTTCACCTGGTCATGGGACATCTTGACCTTTCCCAGAGCCTTACGGAAGAAAACATCCGGGAACAGGTGGGTCTGCTGGTGAAAAAGGAAATAATCACCCCGGCCCAGGGAAACAGCATATCCTGCCGGGCAATTGAGATGTTTTTTCGCTCCTCGCTGGGAAAACGGCTTGCCGGCAGCCCGCAAATCATGAGGGAGACGCCGTTTATCATGCTGCTCCCGGCAGGTGAAGCGCTGGGCATAAAAGGGGTGCCTGCAGGCGAGAAAATACTTGTCCAGGGGACGATTGACTGTCTTTTTGCCGAAGGTGACGATTATGTTTTGCTGGACTATAAGACTGATCTGGTAACACGTGAAACCAGGGAAATGTTTATAGAACGTTACAGGATGCAGCTTGACTTGTACGGGCGCGCGGTAGAAGCGGTTTTTGGCAAACCGGTGAGGGAAAGAATTCTCTACTCCGTTGCGCTGGGCGAGGCGATAGTGTTATGACCCCTTCTTGAACTACCGGGCGCGCAGGAATTATAATTTAGTCGTTAAACCGGCGGTATTGATACTGGGGCGGCAGTTAAAAGCAAGGAGGTAGAAGCGTTGAAGATAGGTCTGGTTGGCCTGCCCTTAACAGGCAAGACGACCCTTTTTAACCTGCTTACAAGTTCCAGGGCTGAGACGGGGACCTTTTCCGGGAAAACAGGGACGAATGTAGGCGTGGCCAGGGTACCTGACAGGCGTGTTGATTTTTTAAGCAAGCTGTATAAACCTAAAAAAACAACCTATGCCCAGATTGAGTTTGTTGATATAGCCGGCCTGCTGGTCACCCAGGAAGGGCAAAAATCTGGCGCCGCCAAATTCCTCAACGATGTACGCGCTTGCGATGCCCTTGTCCATGTCCTGCGGGCTTTCCGCAGCCGGGATGTGGTTCACGTGGCAGGAACCCTTAACCCTGCCCGTGACCTGGAAACGGTCGAGACGGAGCTTCTTTTCGCCGACCTGGAACTTGTGGAAAAGAGGATTGAAAGGATTAAAAGCGGGAAAAAGATTACCAAGGAGAACGCCGTAGAATTGGAACTCCTCCGGAAGTGTTATGCCGTGCTGGAGACGGGTGTTTCCATGCGGGAGGCGGCTTTAAGCATTGAAGATAAGCTGGCCTTGAGGAACTACGCCTTTTTAACCGAGAAGCCCCGCCTGGCCGTGGTTAACCTTGACGAAGAGCAGTTTAAGGTTAAGGAATACCCGCAAAAAGACGAGCTGGCTGGCTTGTGCAGGGAAAAAAACATACCGCTCCTGGAAGTGTGCGCCGGGATGGAGCTGGAAATAAACGAACTGCCGGAAGAAGACAAGCGCGTCTTCATGGACGACCTGGGAATTAATCAAACGGGTATCGAGATGCTGGCTCAAGCCGTTTATGAACTCATGGGCCTGATTTCTTTCTTTACTGTGGGCGAGGATGAAGTCAAAGCCTGGACGATTGCCCGGGGATTAAGCGCCAGGGAGGCCGCGGGCAAAATCCATTCCGACTTGGAAAGGGGTTTCATCAGGGCGGAAGTGGTTAAATACAGCGATCTTGCAGAACTGGGCACGATGGCCAGGGTTAAAGAAAAAGGGTTGTTCAGGCTGGAAGGAAAAGACTACCGCGTGGCGGACGGCGACATCATGCATATACGTTTCAATGTCTGAAACCCAACGGCGCTGTCACTAAAAAGCTTTATTATTTATTCTTGCTGCTGCTAAATGTCCTCCTGTTGGGAAAAACTAAGAGTATAAATTCCAGCAGGAGGCGTTGTTATGCAAAGGGTGTATTCGCGCATAGCGGGCATTTGTCCCTTGTTCGAGTCAGTTCGCTCGGCAAGAGGTATTGAAATGGGGCCGGTTCACTCCCGGGACCTTACTCCCCGCTGCGACCACTGCACGTATTGGTCGGGAGGCGCCTGCGGGCTGTTTCTGGCCAGGACCAGGGGTTGAGCGCCGGGCATTATTTGGCCGTTATTAATTTTGCAGCAGGAGAACTCATTTGTTTTGTCGAATTAAATATATAGAATTCCCAGTATGAATAAGGGGAGGTTATGCGATGTTAACGAGAGTGTGTGCCGGCGGCGTGGTTTTTCAGGAAGACCGGGTGTTTATCCTGAAGAATGATAAAGGAGAGTGGGTCCTGCCCAAAGGCGTTGTCCGGAGCAACGAGATGACCAGGGATGTAGCCCTGCGTCGGGTCAAGCATGAGGGAGGAGTCGAGGCCGAAGTCATTTCACCCGCCGGCGAGACAAACTACGAGTTCTACTCATATTCGCGCAAGATGCCGGTCTGCAATATAATTGATTGGTTTATTATGGAAGCAACCACTGATAACGTTTCCATCAACAAAGAGGAAGGGTTTCAGGACGGGGGCTTTTTTCCTATAGATGAGGCGGTGGATAAAATAACTTACAGCCAGGATAAATCCCTGATTCGTCTTGCTTACAAGAAGTACCAGGACTTTCGGAAGATGGAGCTTGCGGCGACGGCGGGCTAGAGCCGTCAAGACAGGATTTAGCTTTTAAAAAGCTTTGGCCGCTGCAGCCGCTATAAGCAATTATTTCTGGTGAGTTTTTGGTAATAATGGAGAAGTTCTCTGGTGACTCTTCCCGGCTTTCCACGGTCGATGTATTGGTTTTCGATTTTTACCAGCGGCATGATCTCCATTAACGAATTGGTCAGAAAGGCTTCGGTAGCCGTTAACAAATTGTCCAGCGCATACTCTCCCTCTATTACCCGGTATCCCATGTCGCTGGCCAATCGAATAACGGTTTGCCTGGTTATTCCATTGAGGAGACCGCAGGATATGGAGGGTGTAAAGATGGTGCGGCCGTAAACGAAAAACAGGTTGCTCATGGTACCCTCTGTCAATAAATGATTGGTGTTAAGAAACAGGGCCTCATTTGCACCCTTCCGGCGAGATTCTTCCAGTACCATAATGTTTTCCAGGTTGTTAAGGGTTTTATGGTAAACCAGCAAAGAGGTTTCATTTTTTTTGTGCGGGGAAACAACTGCCCGAAATCCTTTTTCGTAATCCTGGGGACTGTAACTCAAATCACGCGAAGTAAGAAAGAACAGCGGTTCAACACCTTTTGAGGGGTCGCCTTTGGTAATGGAAAGACGGAGGGCTCCCTCTTCAAGGTTTGTAGTAATTACGTATTCCTGAACGATGCTCTTCAGATCGAGCCAAAACAGGTTGTCAACGATATTTAAGCGGTGGCAGGAGCTCGCCAAACGCTGGAGGTGTTCTTCCAACGCCAGGATTGTTTTCCTGTGCACCCGCATTGTTTCAAATAAACCATACCCGTAAAGTATGCCCTTGTCCCAGCAGGATATGGACAAGTTGGTACCCGGGAGAGGCTTGCCGTTTATTATTCTTCCCATGTATGGCTGATAACTCATTGTGGAAAGATTCTCCCTCTCAATGCCCTGATTAAAGCCCTGGCCTTATCCAGGGTTTCTTCATATTCTCGTTCGGGTTCGGAATCGGACACGATCCCTCCCCCCACCTGGAGGTATACCTTGTTGTCTTTAAAAATCAAGGTTCTGATTACAATGTTGAGGTCAGCATCTCCGTTGAAGCCCATGTACCCGATAGAACCTGTATAAATATTTCTTTTATGGGGCTCTAATTCTTCAATGATTTCCATGGCCCGTATTTTCGGGGCTCCGGTAACAGAGCCTCCCGGAAAAGCTGCCCTCAATAAATCAATGATGTCTTTTCCTTCCTTTAGCCTGCCTTGAATGTTTCCGATAAGATGAAAAACCGTAGCGTATTCCTCGATAGTGAACAGTTCCGTTACTTTGATGCTACCCGGTATACAGACACGGCCCAAATCGTTTCTTTCCAGGTCAACAATCATTAGTAATTCAGCCTGGTCTTTTACGCTGTTGATGAGTTCTTCCTTGCTTCTCAAGTCCTCCTGCAATGTCTGTCCCCGGGGACGCGTTCCTTTTATCGGGCGGGTTTCCGCCATTCCATTCCTCAGTTTAAGAAACCGCTCAGGTGAACTGCACGCTACTGTTACATCGGAAAAATTAAGAAAACAGGCAAAGGGCGCAGGATTGATTTCTCTCAAATATCCATATATTTCAAGAGGGTTCCCCGCAAAATCGGCGCAAAACCTTTGGGAGAGATTCACCTGGTAAATGTCCCCGGCATAAATGTGCTTCAGGGCGCGCTTGACGGCTGCCAGGTAAGATTCCCTGGTAAAGTTGGAGTAAAGCCAAGTATTCTTGCGGCTCGCCGGTGTCAACTCAGGACTGCGCGCAGGGCCGGTTGCTATTTTCTTTTTGAGCCTGGATATTTTCATTTCCGCGTCTTGTAATGCTTTGCCCTGCTCCGTCTCCGGCAGGCCTGTGGCTGCGATATATGCCCGGTTTTTCAAATGGTCAATAATTACCACTGAATCATAAAAACCAAGCACGCAGTCGGGGACAGACGGGTTGTCCATATTAATAGAAGGCAGGGTTTCAATTTGCCGGTTCAGGTCATAAGCGAAATATCCAACGCAGCCGCCCACAAACGGTAGGGTTGAAGGGTTTTTTATCTGGAATCTTCTGTAGTATTTTTCCAAAATGTCAAAAGGATTTGCCTCATAGTATCGGCTTTTATTTTCTTGAATTATTTCAACCTGTTTTCCCTTGCTTTTAAAAACTAAAAACGGCCGGCTGCCGAGAAAAGAATACTTGCCGAGCACCCCGCGAATGCCGCTGTCCAAGAAAAAACTGTAAGGCTCATCCTTGAAGATTTTGAACAATTCAAAAGGCTCAAGCCCGGTTTCGATTGGTTCTATCAATGCCTTGACTGCCTGCACCTGCTGTTTATCCTCCGTTATCTTTTTATATTTCTGGCGGTTTTATAAAGTATTATATCATGAAAGGGAAAAGCTTATCATGTGTAGAATTTCTCTGGCGGGAGGTGAAAGCATGGAGACCCTTAAGTTGAGGATCCGTTTCGAGGACCGGATCGGGCTCGTGATGGATGTTTCGGCAATCCTTTTCCACTACGGTCTTAATATTGTCGCACTCCAGCTGATGAACAACATGATGTTTTTGGAAATTGACAAACACGGGCCGGAAACATGGAGTCCGTTAAAAAAGGACCTGGAATCCGTACCGTATATCCTTTCGGTGGAGCAGATTCATTACATGCCCTACCAGTCGAGGGAAAACCAGATCGAGGCCATAATCAACTCCATGACGCCTGCCGAGGCGCCCCAGCATGCTTTTTCGGAAATCATCGGCCAAAGCCCTGCCATCAGGGGAGCGATAAACCTGGCCAGGCAGGTGGCTTCAACGGACTCCGCCGTTATGCTGAAGGGAGAAAGCGGCACGGGAAAAGAATTGTTTGCCAAGGCTATTCACCAGGCCAGCAAAAGGCGGGAAAAGGTTTTTGTGCCAATCAACTGCGCGGCCATTCCGGAAAACCTCCTGGAGAGTGAGCTTTTTGGCTATATGGAAGGAGCTTTTACCGGCGCGAAAAAGGGGGGACGTGTCGGGCTTTTCCAGTTTGCCAGCGGTGGAACCATCTTTTTGGATGAAATTTCCGAGCTGTCCATGCGCCTGCAGGTGAAACTTTTAAGGGTGCTGCAGGAAAGCAGGATCAGACCGGTGGGAGCCAATGAGGAGATAGCGGTTGACTGCCGCGTGATCGCGGCGACGAACCGGAACATTGAAGAAATGGTGCAAAAAGGCCTCTTCAGGGACGACCTTTATTACCGGCTGAACGTGATCCCCATTCAGATCCCTCCGCTTCGCCAGAGGAAGGAAGATATCAGGCTGCTGGCCGAGAATCACCTGGCCAAGTACCGCCAAAGGTCCGGGTTGGAGAAAAAACTAAGCCCGGAGGCGCTGGAAAAGCTAATTGATTATAACTGGCCCGGCAATGTGCGGGAACTTGAGAATGTCCTGGAAAGGGCGCTCCACTTGTCAGGCGGCAGGAGCATTACGGCGCGGGACGTCATTTTTGACAGCACGGTTGAAAGCGTTATCCAAAGCAGGGACTGGGAACCTGAGAGGGAGCATTTGAAATCCGCAGCGGCCCGTGCCGAAAGAGAACTTATTTTGAGCGTCTTGAAATCCCAGGGAGGGAGCATGCGGCGAGCCGCCAAGGTCCTGGGCGTTTCTCACACCACGGTGGCCAACAAGGTAAGGAAATATGGCATTGTAATATAGATTGTATTGTTATAAAAAGGATAATAACAAAGATTCTTGAAGCGATGTAAACAATACTTGCCGGCGGCAGATTTTCTTGCCGCCGGCAAGTATTGTATTTCCACCCGGTGGAAAATATTCTTTACAAAAAGGTTTGTCAGCTGGTGTAAAAAGTTCGATAAATCCCGGCAATATAAGGCGAAAAGAGTATGGCACGCTTTTTGCAACCATATTAGCAATAAAAAGAAGGCTGGTAAATAACTACGCCTGTCAGAAAGGCAAACGCAGTTAGAATAAGGAGGCTAAGGAAGATGATCATAGGTGTGCCCAAAGAAATAAAAAACAATGAAAACAGGGTGGGCATTACGCCGGCAGGCGTAAAGGCCTTGATAAATGCCGGCCACAAGGTTTTAATCGAAAAGAATGCCGGGGTCGGCAGCGGCATATCTGATGACGACTACGCCGGGGCCGGAGCGATTATTCTGGAAAACGCCCGGGACATTTATATGGAGGCGGAAATGATAATAAAGGTAAAGGAACCGCTTCCTCCTGAGTACAACCTCTTTAAAGAAGGCCAGGTCCTTTATGCCTACCTTCATCTTGCTCCCGAGCCGGAGCTGACCAGAGCGCTCATGGAAAAGAGAGTGGTGGCGATTGCTTATGAAACCGTCCAGTTTCCCAACGGTCAGCTGCCCCTTTTGACGCCTATGAGCGAAGTGGCGGGAAGGATGTCGGTCCAGATAGGAGCCCATTTTTTAGAAAAGCTGTATGGCGGAAGCGGTGTGCTTTTAGGCGGCGTCCCCGGAGTGGAACCGGGATATGTCGTAATCATCGGGGGCGGCATTGTGGGGACAAACGCAGCCAGAATGGCTGCGGGTATGGGGGCCCAGGTTGCCATCATCGAAAAAAACCCCGACCGTCTGATTTATCTTGATGATTTATTTATGGGCCGGGTGAAGACGATCATGTCCAATGCTTACAACATTGAAAAAGAGGTGGCTAAAGCCGACCTGTTGATTGGAGCGGTGCTTGTTCCGGGGGCCAGGGCGCCGAGGCTGGTAACCGAATCCATGGTAAAGCAAATGAAGCCGGGGGCGGTTATTGTGGACGTGGCCATTGACCAGGGTGGGTCCATTGAGACCATTGACCGCGTGACCACTCACAGCGACCCCGTTTACCTGAAACACGGCGTGCTGCATTACTCTGTGGCCAACATGCCGGGAGCGGTAGCCAGGACATCGACCTTTGCGCTGACCAATGTCACCATACCATATGCCGTGGAGATAGCCAGCAAGGGCTGGAAGAAGGCTGCCCAGGAAAACTCCGCCCTGGCTAAAGGAGTGAACGTGGCCTGCGGCCGGATTACTTACCAGGCGGTGGCCGAGGCTCACAACCTGGAGTACACGCCGCTTTCCCAGGTTATTTAAGCCATGCTAATGTATTTTCAATGAAACTGGAATATGGTAAAATGAAACAGTGATTTTCTATATTTTTCCTAAGAAGGGGTCAGTCTTGAAAACGACGGCAGGTAAAACAAGCGAGCAGTGGTATCTGAAGGAAATAGCCGCCGCCCGTGAGGTTTTTTGGTTGAACCCGCGGCTTCAAAAAGGCATTTCCGATCGCAGCTTGAGATTAAACGCAAGGGATGTTCAGGATGCAGAAAGAAGGCTGCTCAGGTTTGCGCCGTACATGGCAAAAGCGTTCCCGGAGACGAAAAACGCGGGAGGTATAATTGAATCTTCCCTTGTTCCGGTTCCTAAAATGCAAGAAGAGATTGAACGCCTTTATGGACAAGAGATTATCGGTAGGTTGTATGTAAAGTGCGACAGCCATCTTCCCGTTGCCGGTTCTATAAAAGCAAGGGGCGGAATTTATGCGGTATTAAAAATCGCCGAAGATTTGGCTGTGAATAATAAAATGTTGAAAAAAACAGATGACTATTCCGTCTTGGACAGCGATGCTTTCAAAAGATTTTTTTCGCTTCACACGATTGTCGTTGGGTCGACCGGAAACCTGGGGCTCAGTGTGGGCATAGCAGGAGCCCGGTTAGGGTTTAAGGTGATCGTTCACATGTCCTCAGAGGCGAAAGAATGGAAAAAGGAACTGTTAAGGACCCAAGGCGTAGTTGTCGTGGAGCATGATGCAGACTACACCAGGGCCGTAGAAGAGGGCAGAAAACAGTCGCAAAAGGACCCACGCAGCTTTTTCATTGATGATGAAAACTCTCCGGACCTTTTCTTGGGGTATTCCGTTGCCGCGGGCAGGTTAGCGCGACAACTGGCTGAATTAAAGATCACTGTCGATGATGAACACCCGCTGTTTGTTTATCTTCCCTGCGGCGTCGGGGGAGGACCGGGAGGCGTGACCTTCGGCCTGAAACTTTTGTTTGAAGACAATGTTCACTGCTTTTTTGCAGAGCCGACCCATTCCCCGGCCATGTTGATAGGGCTGCTTACGGGTTTGCATGATGCTGTATCGGTGTACGACTTTGGCCTCGACAACATTACCGAGGCGGACGGCCTGGCCGTGGCAAGGGCGTCGGGATTCGTGAGCAAGATGATGGAATGCATGCTCAGCGGTGTATACACGGTGGAAGACAGCCGGCTTTATTTATTGTTGAAAACCCTGGCTGATTCAGAACGAATTTTTTTGGAGCCATCTGCACTGGCCGGGTTTTATGGTCCTGCCAGGTTGTTTTCCAGCCCAGCGGGGCGTGAATACCTGGAGCGGCATAATCTCAAAGGCCGTATGGCGAACGCCGTTCACCTTGCCTGGGCGACAGGGGGCGGCATGGTGCCGCGAGAGGTCATGGACCGCTTTTATGAAAAAGGGGAAGGAGGGAATATACGTTATCAAGCAAAATAAAAAACAGAATTGTCCTTACATTGTAAATTATTTCAGGAAGCATGGAAATAATTGTTTAAGGAGAGTGGCTTAATGGAAGCGATCGCAAGCTTTGTTGGAAAGGTAAACTCACTGGTCTGGGGACCATACATGCTGGTTCTCCTGGTAGGAACAGGGTTGTTTTTAACCATCAGGCTTAATTTTTATTCATTCAGGTATCTTCCTTATGCTTTGAAACTGGCTTTCAGCAAACACCAGGACGAAAAATCGCAGGGTGACATCAACCATTTCCAGGCGCTGATGACCGCGCTGGCTGCGACAATAGGGACCGGCAACATCGCCGGGGTGGCTACGGCGGTGTGCCTGGGAGGACCGGGCGCCGTGTTCTGGATGTGGGTAACAGCCCTGGTCGGCATGGCTACCAAGTATTCTGAGGCCATCCTTGCCGTAAAATACCGTATTGTTGACGAAAGAGGAGAGATGGCGGGGGGTCCCATGTATTTCCTGGAGCGGGGACTCAACATGAAATGGCTGGGGGTTCTTTTTGCCCTGTTTGGCGCGCTGGCGGGCTTTGGCATCGGAAACATGGTCCAGTCCAATTCCGTGGCTGCAGCTATCGAAACCACCTTTAAGGTTCCGCCCATCGTCTCCGGCCTTGTCCTGGCCATTTTAACAGCCCTGGTCATTCTCGGGGGCATCAAGAGCATCGGCCGTGTAACCTCGGCGCTAGTTCCAATTATGGCGGTCTTTTATATTCTCGGTGGCCTGGTTATTATCTGCATGTACATTACAAGCCTCCCGGCGGCCATCGTTTTTATCCTGAAAGCCGCATTTTCCGGCGCGGGACCGGTAGCCGGCGGGTTTGCCGGAGCTACCGTGGCCCAGGCTATCCGCTTTGGTGTGGCCAGAGGCGTTTTCTCCAACGAGGCCGGGTTAGGAAGCGCTCCTATCGCCGCCGCTGCCGCCAAGACGGACCACCCCGCCCGCCAGGCGCTGGTCTCGATGACCGGCACTTTCCTGGACACGATTGTCGTTTGCTCCATCACCGGCTTGGTGTTGGCCATTACCGGAATGTGGGAACAGGCCAACCCGCAAAGTCTCACCGGAGCGGCTCTTACCACCGCCGCTTTCAGCAAGGGGCTGCCGGGGTCATGGGGCGGTATTATCGTCTCGATAGGCATTATTCTCTTTGCTTACTCCACTATTTTAGGGTGGGCCTATTATGGCGAAAAATGCGCCGAGTATTTGCTTGGTGTAAAAGCGGTGCTGCCCTACCGCTGGCTGTGGGTCATCTTCTGCGCCCTGGGCTCCGTTGCCAAGCTCTCCTTTGTTTGGGACCTTGCCGACACCTTGAACGGGCTGATGGCCGTGCCTAACCTGATCGGTTTGCTCCTGCTAAGCGGCGTGGTTGTATCGGAAACAAAGGACTTTTTCCAAACAATCTACGCCAAGGAGAAGGGACAAAAAGCGGTTTGAAAGCCGGAACATAAGGCCGGCAGGCGTGTAGATATGACAAATCGCCAGGGCCGAACCTGGAAAACGCGGGGCGGCCCCATTTTTTTAAACAGCGGCCTCTTGTGGGACCTTTTTTTTTGGCCGCTTTTTATATATAATTAACTCTGTCCTGTCATGCATTAACCATCTCAAGGAGGCGGTAATATGTTACCGTTACCGACTGTTTACAAGCTGGCGGCGGCAAGCAGCGAGGGAGAAAGCCCCCTGACTGCTTTTGACCGGGCGCTCCTGAAGGCGGGAATTGGCAATGTCAATCTTGTCCGCATCAGCAGCATCTTGCCGCCTGGAGCAGTCTACAGGCCGGACATGGAGATACCGCCTGGTTCTATGGCGCCGACGGCTTACGGGCATATCATTTCCGAAAAGCCCGGCCAGGTCATTTCGGCGGCGGCAGGAGTCGGGATAGCTGAAGATGGTTTCGGAGTGATTATGGAACACTCCGGATTCATCACCAAAGATGAAGCCGAACAGGATGTGCGACGCATGATAGAGGAGGCTTTCCGGGTGAGGGGCCTGGAACTGAAAGAAATCAGGGTGGCAGCGACCACGCACCGGGTGGATAAAGTCGCCTGCGCATTAGCGGCGGTAATACTCTGGTACTAGGAGGGTAATAGGGAATGAAGAATGATTTGTGGGCTACGGAGAAACAAACGGAGGATCTTGTTATTTCTTTTCGGATTAAAAAGATACTGCATGAAGAGCAAACAAACTACCAGCTGCTGTCGGTTGTCGACACCTATGCTTATGGACGCATGCTGTTTTTAGACAACTGCGTTATGACCAGCGTGAAAGATGAATTTGTTTACCACGAGATGATCAGCCTGGTGGCGCTGAATACTCACCCTAATCCGGAGAACGTTCTCGTCATCGGGGGCGGCGACGGGGGAACGGTCCGTGAGGTTATCAGGCATACCAAGGTAAAAAAGGTTACACTGGTGGAGATTGACCCCAGGGTTATCGAAATCTCGCGCCAATATTTCCCGGAAATAGCGGTCGCCTTGAAAGATGATAATGAAGATGTCAAAATAATCGTCGATGACGGGATAAAATTTGTCAGGGAGAATAAAAACAAATATGATGTAATTCTGATTGATTCAACAGACCCGGTCGGACCGGCAGAGGGCTTGTTCAGCGCTGAGTTTTATAAAGATGTTTATGAAGCGCTTAAAGAGGACGGAATTATGGTGGCCCAGAGTGAATCGCCTTTTTTAGGCCAGGACCTGATTAAACGTATCAATAATTATCTAAAAGATGTTTTTCCCATTGTCAGGCTCTATTTGGCCAATATACCCACCTATCCCACCGGGCTGTGGAGTTTTACCCTGGCCTCAAAGCGCTATGACCCGCTGGACGTCAACCCACAGGACATTCGCGCCGCCAGGACCCGCTATTATAACAAGGAGATGCATTTTGCATGTTTTGTTCTTCCCAACTTTGTGGCCGAAATATTCGAAACGCCGGGGGAATAAGCTTTGGATAGATTTTTTTTCCAATTGACGGGGTTCATGGGCGCTTCTCATGACTATAAACAGGCGAACGCCGTACTGGCGGGTGTTCCCATGGATTATACCGCAAGTCATCGCCCCGGTTCGCGCGCCGCACCCCAGGAAATAAGGACAATTTCTTACGCCTTGGAAGAATACAGCCCGTACCAGGACAGGAACCTGCTTGAACTGGATTTCTATGATGCTGGCGATTTGATGCTGCCATTTGGCAATGTTGCCGAGAGTTTAAGACGCGTTGAAGAGGCTGCTGGTCATTTCTATGCGGATAAGAAGTTTCCGCTGTTTATCGGGGGCGATCATCTTGTCACTTATCCGCTGGTCAAAGCCTGCCTGGCAAAATACCCGGACCTGGCAGTGCTGCATTTCGACGCCCATGCCGATCTGCGGGCCAGTTATGAAGGGGAAAAAAATTCACATGCCACAGTAATGCACAGGGTGGTAAATCTCCTGGGTCCAGGGCGGGTTTATCAGTTTGGCGTTCGCTCCGGCACGAAGGAAGAGTTCGCTTTCGCCGGCAATAACACGGTTCTTTTTTTCGACGAAATCTTCCCAGGTTTGAACAGGACCGTGGAAGCGCTTAAAGACAGGCCAGTATATCTTACATTGGATATTGATGTGCTTGACCCGGCTTTTGCTCCGGGTACTGGAACGCCGGAACCTGGCGGTTGTGATTCGCGGGAAATACTCTCGGCGATCAGGACGGCGGGGGCTTTGAATGTTGTGGGTATGGACCTGGTGGAGATTTTGCCGGCGGCAGATCAGAACGGGATTACTGCGGTTTTAGGCGCGAAAATTGTCCGGGAGGCTTTACTGGCTTTTTCAGGACGAAGAAAAGAGTAATAGAGGCTCCAGCCAGGCATAATTGTGCCAAGAAAAAGAAGCGCCAGATGTCAGGAAAAAGAAGTTGACATGACTTGCGGGTCCATGATAGAATATCACTTGCCAACTCGGCAAACACCTGCCTCGGTAGCTCAGTTGGTAGAGCAGAGGACTGAAAATCCTCGTGTCGGTGGTTCGATTCCGCCCCGAGGCACCATTATTTACAAGTTGGGCATCTTAATTATGCGGAAGTGGCTCAGTGGTAGAGCATCGCCTTGCCAAGGCGAGGGTCGCGGGTTCGAATCCCGTCTTCCGCTCCATTTTTCATGATAAAAAAACCTGGCCCGGCCAGGGTTTTTGTCTCTATTCCCAAGCCGGTCAATTCTGGACAGACATAAACACGGCAGAAGGTTTCAGCCGGCTGCGTTTTGCAGAGCTTGACAGGGACTGGCCGTGTTTGATAAAATTACTTCTGCGCTAGTTGATGGTGCGGTGGCGAAGAGGCTAACGCTGCGGACTGCAAATCCGCCATCCGTCGGTTCAAATCCGACCCGCACCTCCATTTTGTTTTGCTGAATAACTAAGGAAAAGCCCGGATGGCGGAATAGGCAGACGCACAGGACTTAAAATCCTGCGGGACTCAACTCCCGTGCCGGTTCAAGTCCGGCTCCGGGCACCAAGTGAAAGCGATGCCGGAAGGCGATTAAAGACACTTCAAAAATGTAAGTGTCTTTTTTTGTTCGCCCGGCATGCCTGCCGAACCGATGGGTTGAAAGAAACCCTGTCACCCGACCAGCGGGAAGACAACCCGTAAGCAAGGGCGTCACCGGCGACGGTGGGGTCCGAAGGAAGCCGAAGGGGGAGCTTGGAACATAGCGCAAGCGAACCGAGGATGGCCCACTAGGAGGGTAACCTTGCATAAAGTGGGAAAGCCCAATAGCTGGATAACCTAGTAGGTTAGGACGGATGCGTTCAAGCTCAGGGAAGCAGGCTTAACCGGGGAAGCCCTGTATCATCCTGTTAAAACAGGTAAGCTCAAACAAGTGGAAACACAAGGGAGAGAAGAAGTGGTGCAGGGTGGCAGATGAGTCCGTAGTGTGCGCGTGGCAGCGTAGTTGTCAGGTGGGTTAAAGTCCCACTGGGTCTCGGACTAGGAGACCCATATCCAAATCCGGGGGTAATGCCTCGGGGGCCGGGTAACACCCGGAAGGCAGGGCGCCCATCGCGAGGTGGGGTCCGAAGGGCTTGAGGAGAAGTACCAGGCCGTAATCAATGGGGGCTGCCCCAAAGATGAACTGGTCGGCCAAAGACGGGGCAAGGTCGAGCCTGCACTATGGAAGCGAAGGCGTTCTAGTCCACCCGTCGTACCAAGGTGTGTGCGGGCGGCATGGTACGGAAGACAACTGCGTGACCCACGGAGGCCTCGTATCGTCCGGTTGGTGGCACCGAAATGGGCCGGTGGGTAAAAATAGCCGGGATGGAGGTAGTTTGTGCACGTCCGTCCTGTTCAGACAAGCACAATAACCGGTAAGGCATTCTATAAGGTAACCCCGAAGTGAATGCCCAAGCGATGCGAGGAGTCGGAGAATCGAATAGTACTCGAACCGGCGAACAACAGAAACGCTGGGACCGCCTGGAAGAAGGGGCGGCTCAAGGTTACCCAAAAGGCAGCCTGTGAGGGGAAGGCGATTCGCTTAACTGAGGCCGAAAACCCAGAGGGAGCAGTGAGTATGTTACAAGGGAAGGATAGTTCTCTAAGTGAAAGACCCGGAACTTGTGACGGAGGAGACTGGTAACAATGGAGCTAGTAGGCACGACCCAAAAGACCAAGGTCCATTCACTGATCGACAAGGTGTATAACCCGACCAACCTAAGATTAGCCTGGGAGAAAGTCAGGGAGAACCGCGGAGCGGGCGGAGTTGATGCAGTAAGCATAACGGAGTTCAATGCAGTAGCGCCTGAAGAGCTAAAGGAGCTGCACCAAGAACTAAAAACCAATACGTATAAACCCATGCCCGTACGTAGGGTCTACATACCGAAACGCGGCAAACCAAACGAAAAGCGGCCGCTAGGTATCCCGGCCATCCGCGACCGAGTTTGCCAGCAAGCACTGAAGAACCGGCTGGAACCAATCTTTGAACCAGAGTTTAATGATTGCAGTTTTGGATACAGACCCCGGCGTTCTCCCCACCATGCGCTGCGAAAAAGGCGTAGGCATGGCGAAAATCATGGACCCGCGGGCCTTTGCCCCTGCCGCCATGTGAAATGCCGGCGTGCCAGAGAAATCTCCTGAAGTTATGATAAACATTCGTTATCGTCATTGGGTTCCCATCCGCTGCCGGAAAGAAATACGCCTTTCCGTCCAGGAACGGATGGACTTTCCTGGCATAATCACGGCACCGCTCCGTAAGAGAGCTGGACATAGGAACCAGCCTACTGTTATCCTTCTTTGAATGGTTAATGATGAGAATCCCGTTGTCAAGATCCACATCGCCAACCTTAAGGAGTCTAGCTTCCGACACTCGCAGACCGCAGATGTATATCATCCGGAAGAACACTGGCATGATTAGGTGCCTGTCAGGACACTCGCTGCAGTAGTGGCATTTATCCGTTTCTGCAAAGAAACGTTCAAGTTCATCCTGGGTATAAATATACGGGACGTACTGTTCCTCTGTTCGATAGTAGCCTTTCGGGATGATGTAAGCATCAAGTCCAAGGGAATCCATATATTTTCCGAACTGACGTATGATGGAAGCCCGCGAGCACTGGTTGGCCTGCGACTCGTATGATTGCTTTTTGCCCCAGTCGAGGACGATTTCTTTCGTAAGACTATCTGCTGACGGATATTTTACCAGGGTAAACCGGTCAAAGCGCTTCAGATGTCCAGCCTCAGAGTCGTATTTGTAGCCTATTGCCTTCTTCAGTTGCACAAAATCCTGGATGTACTTTCCAAAAGTAAAGTAGGAAGGTGTGCTTCGACCATGTATTGTTTGATCAGCTGGTTAAGATGGTCTCCTTCCGAAAATGGAAGGAACGGCGCTGTATGCCGGATAAAGATATATGGGATGTCTACCTTTGGACGGCCGTACCGGAGATAATCAATGACTGCCCATCCTACTTCCGGGATAAGGGGAAGCACGAGCGGTTCCTTTGTCTTGGACTGCGTTAATACCAGTTTTTTCTCTTCCCAATGGAAGTTTTCCGTTTTCAGTTGTTTGATATCGGTACACCTAAGACCAAGGGAGCAGGCTAGAAGGATAATGGCATAATCACGTTTTCCCTTTGGGCTTCCACGGTCAATAGCGTTGATGAGTGCCTTAAGTTCGTCCTTTGTCCATACAGATGGTATTCGTGTTTGTTTCCTCGCCTGAACCATTGGCGTTTTTGACGCAAAATCCGTGCTGACGATTTCCCTTTCCAAAAGGAAACGGAAGAATGCTCGCAGGGAGCAGATGTTCTGCTCTACTGTTTTATAGGTATAACCGGCAAGTGTCCGAATATATCCGTTGATTAGGTCCAGGGTAATGTCGCTGCAGTTGCTGATTCCCTGGGATGCAAGATAGTCCATGAAATACGCAGACTGCTTCACATAGTGGTCAATAGTGACTTTTGAATAACCTTTTTCTTTACAGTACTGCTGGAAGTCATCACTGATTACGATGTAATACGCATCTGTCAGGATTTCCTTGTGCTTGTAATAGCGCCGCAGCACGGAATGGTGGAGTTGGAAGTCGCCCACCATCCGGATGACACGCAGCTCCTGAGTATCGTTCTGAGAAAGAGTTTTATCAAAATCTTTTTCCAGAATGTTAAAGTGTTTTTCAACGAAGTCGATTCCAAGTTGTTCGCTGAAGTAGTTTTCGCCGCGTGACTTGGCAAAATCCAAAAGCATCTGCCAACGGCGGCGATAAAACTTCAATGTGGCTTCTGTATAGCCAAGACGCTTCAGTTCCTGCTCAAGTTCTTCCAGCAGTTCCGGTAATGGTTTGCTCCACATAATCATTCCTCCAAAATGATATTTGGGTGTTAAACCCTGCTATCATGTTGGAAGATTATGCAAAGTAAATCAATAAAAAGCTCAGTAAACATCGGCATTTGAAGAATTTACTTTGCATAACTACTTTCTTTGCATAAGGCGGACCAATCTCACCACTGCTTATGAACATCTGCCTTGATGAATTTGACCAAAAGATGAAGGCAACCGGGATACGAATGGTGCGATATGCCGATGATATCCTGATTTTCGGGAAAAGCCGGAAACAGGTTGGGCAATACATGGCCTATGCCATAAAGGTACTGGAAAAAGACCTGAAGCTAAAGGTGAACCGGGAAAAGACCTGCATAACCAGCGTATACCAAGGTGTGGCCTTTTTGGGGGTCAACATATACGAAAAGTGGGTGACCGTACATCCAAAAAGAATCAAGCGGTTTAAGGACAAAATCAGGAAACTGACCCAAAGGAATCAGGGAAAGAGTCTGGAGAACGTCATAAAAGAACTCAATCCCGTATTGCGCGGCTGGGGTAACTATTTCAGGATAGCTAACTGCAAGGGACTGCTGGAGGAACTGATGGGCTGGATAAGAAGGCGGCTCCGGATGATAAAGATGAAGGAATGGAAGACATGGAAGGCGCTGCATAAGCAATTACGCCGAATGGGCTATAATGGGGACTTTGAAAAAATCTCGGTAACACGTTGGAGAAACTCAGCGAGCCCGTTAATCAGCATGGCACTTCCAAACCGATGGTTCGACACTTTGATATGACAAAGGTAAAAGTCGGGATTTTGCCTTGTTATTATGAATGATAACAACCGAGGTTTGTCAGGAGCCGTATACGAGGCCCGTACGTACGGTTCTGTGAGAGCGAAGAAGTCGGGATTAATTTTCCCGACTTCTAGCTACTCGATTTTTTACTTTATCAGCTTGTCTCACCTCTCTGACAAAAAAGGCATATAACATATAATATGGCGAAAGAATTCAAAAACACCCAAATAACCCCAGGCAGATAATGGTAAATAGTAATAATGAGGGATAGTAAAAGAGATATACTTACCGAAGAGTTGGTGAAGAAAGACTCAAGAGAGCATGGCGGAATACAAGAGGGAAAAAAGAGAATAACGAAGCAAACCCTTAAACGCAAGGATTTAGAAATAACTGGTATAGTAAGAAAGTGGTGCTAAGCGGCGATAGATATATCAAAGACCTTTCCACTTTCTTATTTCTTTTACAATATTTATCCATGTGAATGTTTAAAAATCCCGCAAACCCGATATATTGAAACATGAATAAAAGGATCTTGTTGAACGGAAAGGCTTTTAAAAAGTAGTGTCATCTAACGACAAACCCCGCAAATTTAAATAATTCTATCCTTCGCTGCAAATATTGGCACGGTTATTGCATGCAATACTTTGTGAATGTAAACACAAGCCCTATAAGGAGGAAGATTTATGAATTTTACTTTAACACCGAAGCAGCAGATGTTAAAAAACTTCTTCAGGGAGTTTGCTAAAAAAGAGGTGGAACCCCTTGCTGCGAAAATTGATGAAAGTGAAGAATTTCCCTGGTCGACAGTAAAAAAAATGGCCAAGCTAGGTATTATGGGTATCCCTTTCCCGAAAGAGTATGGAGGAGCAGGAGGAGACACCCTAAGCTATACGATTGCCGTTGAGGAAATTTCCAGGGCTTGCGCTGCCACTGGTATTATCCTGGCCGCGCATGTTTCTACCGCTTGTCACCCTATTTACCAGTTTGGCAACGAAGAGCAAAAACAGAAATATCTTAAACCCATGGCCCAGGGACAACTGCTGGGAGCGATTGCCCTTACCGAACCCAATGCAGGGTCTGACGCATCAAACCAGCAGACAACAGCGGAATTAGATAGAGATGCCTACGTTATTAACGGTACGAAAATGTTTATAACCAATGGCGGTGTTGCCGATGTATATATAGTTTTTGCAGTAACAAACCGCAGCAAAGGATTAAAAGGCATCAGCGCATTTATTGTCGAAAAAGGGCTACCGGGTTTTTCTTTCGGGATTAAAGAGAATAAAATGGGCATCCGGGCTTCCAGCACTACCGAGTTGATTTTTCAGGAATGTCGCATTCCCAAAGAGAACTTGCTAGGGAAAGAAGGAGAAGGTTTTTATATTGCTATGCAAAGCTTAAACGGCGGACGTATCGGTATCGGCGCGCAGGCGCTTGGAATAGCCCAAGCAGCGCTTGACGAGTCTATTCGTTATTCGAAGGAAAGATATCAGTTTAAAAGACGAATCGGCGACTTCCAAGCAATCCAATGGATGCTGGCAGATATGGCTACCGAAATTGACGCCGCCAGATTTTTGGTTTACAGGGCGGCCTATCTAAAAGACCAAAAAAAACCTTTCGGCAAAGAATCTGCCATGGCTAAACTCTATGCCTCGGAAGTGGCAATGAAGAGCACTGTAAAGGCTGTCCAGATTCACGGCGGGTATGGGTATATGAAGGAGTATAAGGTGGAACGTTTGATGCGCGATGCCAAAATAACACAGATATATGAAGGGACGTCCGAGATTCAGCGAATGATTATTTCCGAGAGCCTGTTGAAATGAAAGGGGATGTTAATTATGAAGATTATTGTTTGTATCAAACAAGTCCCTAATACAAATGAAGTTAAAATAGATCCCAAAACCGGCACCCTAATCAGAGAAGGGGTTCCAAGCATTATTAATCCGGATGATAGAAATGCCCTGGAAGCTGCTCTAGTCCTGAAAGAGGAAAATGATGCCGAAGTAATCGTTTTAAGCATGGGACCTCCCCAGGCTGAATTTGCGATTAGAGAAGCCCTGGCCTTGGGGGCCGACAGGGGTATACTTTTATCCGATAGTGCCTTTGCCGGGTCTGATACCTGGGCTACTTCCTATATTTTGGCCGCAGCCATTAGAAAAATTGGACAATTTGACCTTGTCCTTTGCGGCCGCCAGGCAATTGACGGGGATACCGCCCAAGTAGGTCCGGAGATTGCGGAGTTTTTAGATATTCCCCAGGTAACATATGTGAAAAAAATAACAATGATGGAGCATCGCAAAGTTGTGATAGAAAGAATGCTGGAAGATGGATACGAGGTTGTGGAAACCAGCTGTCCGTTATTATTGACGACTGTCAAGGAATTGAATGAACCGCGTTATCCCACGGTCGGCGGGATTATTGACGCTTTCGACAAACAAGAAATTACATTATGGACTGCAACAGACATTGGAGTCGATCCAAAAAAAATAGGCCTTAAAGGATCGCCTACCCGTGTTTTGAAAACCTTTACACCGCCTCCGAAAGGAAAAGGTAAAATTTTGCAAGGCTCCCCCAAAGAAATGGTTTTCCAGCTGATACAAGAATTAAGCGCTAAGAATGTTTTGTAAGGAGGACAAAAATGAGTATTCTGATTGACAGGAAAAAGTGCGCGGGCTGTGGAGCATGTATTGAAGCATGTCCTTTTCAGGCCATCAATCTAACAGACGGCGTTGCTGAAATAAATGAAAATTGCAGGGTATGCGGCGCCTGTATTAAAGTATGTCCCGTTGAAGCAATTATGCTTGTAGAAAAGGAAAAACAACAAAAAACAGAGATGGAGACTTACCGCGGTGTGTGGGTTTTTGCAGAACAGCGAGCAGGCAAGATTTCGAATATTGCATTTGAACTTCTAGGCGAAGGGCGAAAACTGGCGGATGCATTAGGAGTTGAGTTGTCTGCGTTTTTAATTGGTCATGAGGTGGCGGGCAGAGCAGCAGAACTCTTCTCCTATGGCGCCGATAATGTTTATCTCACCGAGGATCCGGAATTGAAGGACTACCGGACTGAAAGCTATGCGGGAGTCATTTGTGCGGCAATCGAAAAGTATAAACCGGAAATAGTTTTGATTGGAGCGACAAATATTGGAAGAGACCTGGGACCACGCGTTGCCGCGCGGATCGGGACAGGGCTGACCGCAGACTGCACGGGGTTAAGCATTGACCTTGAAAGGAGGCTCCTTTTGCAGACCAGACCGGCATTCGGCGGAAACCTAATGGCTACTATTATTTGCCCCGACAGCCGGCCGCAAATGGCTACTGTTCGCCCGGGTGTGATGAAAAAAATAAACAAAGTCTCTTTCCAGAACGGCAAAGTAATAAGAGTTGATTATCCTAAAAGCATCTTGAATGTACGCACCCGTGTGAGAGAAATAATCAGGGAAACAAGCAAGGTTGTTAATTTGGAAGAGGCCCAGATTATTGTCTCGGGGGGACGCGGCCTGGGTGGACCCGATGGTTTTTCCCTTCTGGAAAAGGTGGCCGAGAAACTGGGAGGTGTTGTGGGAGCTTCGCGCGGGGCTGTGGATTCTGGCTGGATTGACAGTTCCCATCAGGTTGGGCAGACAGGTAAAACGGTTCACCCTAAAATTTATATAGCCTGTGGAATTTCAGGAGCTATCCAGCATGTGGCAGGTATGCAGAACTCGGGCATCATCGTGGCAATAAACAAAAACCCGCTTGCGCCAATTTTTGAAATCGCGGATTATGGAATTGTAGGCGACATCTACCAGGTTCTACCAATATTCCTGGAAGCGCTTGAAGCTAAAAGAAAAACCAGTTAATCTATACCAAAGCGGTTGCAGGCAAAGGAGATTTCTATAACTAATTCTTGCCTCTATGACAAAGAACCAAGCCGTTTTGTCTGGCTTGGTTCTTTGTATATATAAATTTTGGTGAAGGGAATCGAAATCAATAATTTTTCCTGACTTTATCAGTTGAAATCCTTCTTCCCTGGACGAAATGCGGTTTTACCTTCCCGAATACCGGAAAATGCGGATAAAATGAACTCCTGATTACTCCGAAATATTTTGTTAAAAAAGGCTCACTGGTGCCTTGAATAACAAAGCACCAGTGAGCTAAATAGCTTCCTACGGCAGTCCGGCGCTCATCGAGATACAGGTGCTCACATTAGATTCGTGATTTTGCGTCCCTGTCTTTCGAGCAGGGTTGATTTTTCGGTAAAAAATATTCGTTTTTTATTTCGCTATAACTAGGACTATTTTATATATTTTATCACTAGCGTTGCAAGAAACTGAAATCTATTTGTCGACCGGGGATACGTGGACTATCGCAAGTTCAATCAATACTGCCAAGAGGGCACCCTTTTCGTAAGCCGCCTCAAAACAAATGCCGTAGCGGATGTACAAAAAGAACTTCCAATAGCCCCAGGAAGTGCATTAATAGAGATTGCATCGCCATTCTGGGCGGTTATTTAACAAGAATGGAATACCCTCTGCGCTTGATTGAAACAAGGGATACCGAAGGGAAACCTGTTACAATTGTGACGAACGTATTCACCATGAGCGCCGAAGAAATCGGGGAATTGTACCGCTATCGCTGGCAGATTGAGATTTTTTTCAAATGGCTCAAGCAGCATTTGCATGTAAAGCATCTGTACGGCTTAGGTCAACAGGCGGTGGAGAACCAGTTGTATATTGCGTTAGCAACCTACTGCCTATTAATGATGCTCCGGCTTGAGTCCGGCTTTTGAAGGCCCACTGCTCACCGTCAAACGACTGCTCTGTGCCTGTCTTTACGAACCCTTTGAGGTATTCATCCAAAAAATCACTCACAAGAGCAAACGAAGCTCTAAGGGTCGACGAAGATTGAACCATGAACTAGTATTTAAGCAGCTACTAATCCAGGTCGTGGCAGGCGAAACAGACTTTCTTGATGATTTAACTTATGACCCCGTAATTCTCTAAACAAGCATATGTTGGTAAAATGTGGAATGGGACTACTCTCTATTAGTTCTAGTCCTTTTAGCCACCGGTGAGAAGGAGTTGTTAACATATATTATTATATATGGTTAATATAGTAAGTCGAGGTCTAAAATATTGTGATTTATTTTTTTGTTTGGTTTTTATGCAACGCTAGTGAATCAGAATAGAAGATAATAAAAACCCGGCTCCCAAGACCTGTAGGTTCGGCTGTTACTATTGTGGGCGCTCTGGTCCTCGGGGAGGCTGCTGTAAATGCCGGCCTTGTCAGCGCTCCTAGCGGTTCAGGCGGTCTCGTTGCGTTCCTTTGGCCTACCCTATACGTCTTCTATGGCTCCTTATGACATGGAAGGCCTAAAGGATTATGGTTTAAAGCTTCCTCTGTGGTTATTGAAGAAAAGACCTGGTTCTCTTGCCAAAGAGAATAAAATAAGGCAGGGCGGGACAAGAAATAACTCATGAAGGCAAATAGATGACGCAGCCGCAGGAATTCAATTCACACCGCAGGAATTCAATTCCTTGTAGTGAGGGGATTTCTGTGCTATAATCGCTGTAGCTTTCTTTCGGAAATTTGTTTTAAGATGAGGATGTGAGCAGCCCTAAGGCCGGGTGGTTGATCCGGACCCTGGGAAAGTATGAATCCTGTTTTTAATTACATACGAAAAATTAAATTGAAAAAATGCATAACGATTATGTCAACGCGCACCGGTCTTGCCTGTTTGGGAATTCTCCTGGCCGCCTGGGGCGTGTCATACGCCTGTGCAGTGAGAGAGGACGGCCCTCGAGCGCTGTTGGCCGACGGCAGCCGGATAGCCGTGGTGGTTAATGAGAGCCAGGTTAAAGAAGCTGTTGAAAAAGCCAGGGCTGAGATGGCCCAAGAGAGCGGATTAACGATCACGGGGTTTAAGACGGTATTAAGCTGCGAGAAAGATGAGGGGCAGCCGGAAGGCGAGCCGCTGGCGGAGAAAGAACTGGTCGGCCTGCTGAAAGAAAGGCTGGAATGGAAGGTTGACGCTTTTGCCATCTGCGTTAACGGTAAAAGCATCCTCTGCCTGGCTGATGAATCTTCAGCCAGGGAAGCCCTGGAAAGACTAAAAGAGCGGTACCTGTCCCAGGAAAAGGAAGAGTATGCCTTGGATGCTCTTGGTTATGCCGAAGAGGTGAATATAAAAGCGGAGGAGTGTCTCCTTAAAGACATCAAGACCCCGGAGCAAGCTGAAGAAGTTTTAGCCCGGGGCCTGGATAGGATGGAGCAATACATTGTAAAAAGCGGCGATACCTTATGGACGATTGCCCGTGACAACAACACGACGGTGGAGGAGTTGAGGGAAGCTAACCCGCAAATAAACGGCGACCTCTTGAGGATCGGGCAGAAGATAGAGTTAAAACGGTTGGAACCTCTGCTTAACGTTGTTTATACGCTGACCACAACAGTCATAGAGAAAACACCTTACAGGGTGGTTTATGAAAACGATGCCGGCATGTACCGTCACCAGCAAAAAGTTAAGCAGGAAGGCGCTTATGGGTCTTGCAGGGTAACATACCGGATAACCAAGTCCAACGGTTTGGAAACAGCAAGGCAAGTGCTTGCGGAAGAGGTGCTTGCGGAGCCTGTCGCCCGGGTAGTGGTCCGGGGGACTAGAAGCATGGTCGTATCCTCCCGCTCAGGAAACTGGCAGGGACAGCTTGAATGGCCCATCCAGGGACCTGTTACTTCCGGGTATGGTTACCGGGGGCGGGAGTTCCACGCCGCTATCGACATAGACGGCGTGACGGGAGATCCAGTTTATGCGGCGGCAAGCGGAACTGTTATTTTTACCGGCTGGGCAGGAAACCTGGGGAAGTGTATTGCCATTGACCACGATTATGGGCTGGTCACCCGGTATGCCCATCTGGAGAGTATAAATGTTTCTGCCGGTCAAAAAGTCAGCGGCGGCAGTTTAATCGGCCAAGTTGGTTCTACCGGCCGGAGCACCGGTTCACACTTGCACTTTGAGGTTTGGGACAACGGGCAGCCGCAGAACCCCTTGCGCTACTTGAATAAATAACGTTCAATAGTAAATTGCCTGTAAATCTCCTGTTTGTACAAGCAGGAGATTTATTATTGACATATGTTCATAAACAATTTATAATTAATAATGAACATATGCCAATAATAAATGAGGGTTAAAACCGTAGAAACAAGCAGAAAAAGGAGGTGAAACAGGATGCCGAGAGGAGACGGAACAGGTCCAATGGGGTTTGGTCCAATGACCGGTCGCGCTGCGGGCTATTGCGCCGGTTACCCTGTCCCCGGTTTTGCCAACCCCGGTTTTGGTTTTGGCGGTTTCAGCAGAGGACGTGGTTTCCGGCGCAGGAACATGTACTTTCTGACCGGAATGCCGGGCTGGGCAAGATTTGGATATAATCCCTATTACGGGGTCGGGGTTGTCCCGGCAGTCGATGAAAAAACATATTTAAAGAATCAAGCCCAGTTTGTGGAACAGGAACTCCAGCAGATAAAAAAGCGGCTGGATGAACTGGAAAAGGAATCAGAATAATGAAAAAGGGGAGAGCAGGTAAAAAACCTGCCTCTTTTTTTGCAAAAAATGGTGGAAAAACCCGGTCTATGTATTATAGAATAAATATGGTGATGCATGAATGTTTAAAGAGATCATTAAAAGGGACGGGAAAATAGAAAAGTTTAAGCCGGAAAAGATTACCTGGGCTATCTTTAAAGCGGCTATGGCCTGCGGAGGCAGTGATTTTGGGCGCGCCGAGTTCCTGTGCCAGCAGGTTTTGGAACTGGCCAAAAAGAAATACGGCGACCAGAGGCCGGATGTGGAAGGCATCCAGGACTTGGTGGAAAAAGTCCTGATTGAAAACGGCCATGCCCAGACCGCCAAAGCATATATACTGTACCGCGAGAAGAGGAAAAGCGCCCGTGAATTAAACGCGCTCATCGGGGCGACCATTGACATGTTCGCCGATTACCTGGGAGAAAGAGACTGGCAGGTCCAGGAGAACGCCAACACCCAGCGAAGCATAAACGGGTTGAATAACTATGTGCGCGAGACTTTTACCAAAAAATACTGGCTGCACGAGATCTACCCCGTGGAAGTGAGAGAGGCTCACGAGAACGGCGACTGCCATATCCATGACCTCGGGTTTTTCGGGCCCTACTGTGCTGGATGGGACCTTCGCCAGCTTCTGGTGCATGGTTTCGGCGGTGTTGACGGCAAGGTGGAGAGCCGGCCGGCTAAGCACCTGCGCTCATTTTTAGGGCAGATTGTCAACTCCACTTTCACGACCCAGGGTGAAACGGCGGGCGCCCAGGCCTGGTCCAGCATCGACACATACTGCGCCCCGTTCATACGCTACGACGGCCTTACGTATCAACAGGTGAAGCAGTCGCTGCAGGAGTTTGTCTTCAATATCAATGTGCCTACGCGCGTGGGCTTCCAGTGCCCGTTTTCCAATCTTACCTTTGATATAAATGTGCCGGAAACCTTGAAAGGGCAGGCTGTCATCTGCGGGGGACAGCCAACGGGAGATGTTTATGGCGATTTCCAGGCGGAAATGGATGTTTTTAACAAGGCTTTTTGCGAGGTTATGCTGGAGGGAGACGCCAAAGGGCGGGTCTTTACCTTTCCCATTCCCACCATTAATATTACCAAGGGATTTGACTGGAACAACCCGGTGGTTGACGAGTTCATGAAAATAACCTGCAAGTATGGCATACCATATTTTGCTAATTATATCAATTCAGACCTTTCGCCTGATGATGCCGTCTCCATGTGTTGCCGCCTTCGCCTGAACACGAAAGAACTCCGAAAAAGGGGAGGAGGGCTTTTCGGCAGCAATCCCATGACCGGTTCCATCGGGGTTTTTACCATCAATCTGCCCCGTATAGGTTATCTTTCCTCATCGGCCAGCGAATTTAAAACGAGGCTTTGGAAAATGGCCTGTATCGGCAAAACATCACTGGAAATAAAGAGGAAGATCATAGAAAAATTGAGCGATGACGGGTTGTACCCCTATTCAAGCTTCTTCTTGCGAGACATTAAAGAAAGGACAGGCCAGTACTGGTACAACCACTTCAGCACCATTGGCATCGTGGGCATGAACGAGGCACTCCTCAACTTCATGGGTAAGGACATAACCACCAGCGAAGGCCAGGAGTTTGCCGTCGAAATACTGGAGTACTTGAGGGAGATTCTCGTGGAATTCCAGGAGGAAACGGGACACGTATACAACCTGGAAGCAACACCGGCGGAAGGGACTTCCTACCGCCTGGCCCAGCTTGATAAGATGAAATACCCCGATATTATCACCGCCGGCGTAAATGTGCCATATTATACCAATTCCAGCCAGGTGCCGGTGGGGTACACCGATGACATATTCCAGGTATTGGAGCTTCAAGACAGGCTGCAGAGTCTTTATACAGGGGGCACGGTCCAGCACCTTTACCTGGGCGAAAGCATCGAAGACATCGAAACCTGCAAAAACTTGATCAAAAAAATCTTTGAGCGCTATAAGATGCCGTATATCTCTATTACTCCCACCTTCAGCATTTGCAAGGAACATGGTTATCTAAAGGGCGAGCAGTTCAGCTGCCCCCAGTGCGGCCAGCCGGCCGAGGTCTGGTCCAGGGTAACGGGCTATTTAAGACCGGTGCAGAATTACAACAAAGGGAAGAAAGAAGAGTATTTCAACCGCAAAAAATTCAAGCTTCCCTCCACGTTATCATGAAAATAGCGGGCCTTGAAAGGAATTCATTTGTGGATTACCCCGGAAAGATTGCGGCCGTTGTGTTTGCTCCCGGATGCAATCTTGGTTGTTATTACTGCCACAACCGCGTCCTGCTGTCGGCGGAAGGAACCCGCAGTCTCATACCGGTAGGGGAAGTGCTTGCCTTTCTCGAAGAACGGAAAGGTTTCCTGGACGCCGTCGTGATCAGCGGCGGAGAGCCGACCCTGCAGGACGGCCTGGAAGGATTCGCCTCGGCCGTTAAAAAAATGGGGTACCTGGTGAAGCTGGATACAAACGGCACTAACCCGCGGGTGCTGGAAGAACTTATGGGGAAGGGGCTGCTGGACTATGTCGCCATGGATATAAAGGCGCCCTTTTCCAAGTACGAGGAAATATGCGGGACCGGCGCTTACCTGGAGGAGATCCAAAAAAGCATTGCCTTGCTGCTGGAAACAGACAAGGGGGACTACGAGTTCAGAACAACGATGGTCCCCGACCTGGATGAGGACGATGTGGAGTCTATCGCTGCAGAGATTGCGGGAGCGAAACTCTATGTCCTGCAGCAGTACCGGCCGCCGGATACGCCGGGCGGGAAAAGAACTCCCGGGGCTTGGCCCCGGCCGCACAGCGCCGAATATATCCGGCGGGCTGCCGGGAAGGCTGCCAGGCTGGTAAAAAAATGCATCACGAGAGGTATATGATGTAAAGATCAAGCAAGAAAAGCTGTGCCGTTTCTGACTTGCAAGTCAAAACCAGCACAGCTTTTTGTCTGAGAATAAATAAATAAGCAGGTGAAGTACTTTAAAAAATTGAAAAAAGCGTATATAATAAAAGTGGCTGAGCCAATCAGCCATTAGGACACTAAATCTAATTTATCAGAAAGGAGAATCTGTATGGTGTTTGTTGACTCTCACACCCACCTTACGGAAGTCACATTCGAAAACCTGGAGTGGATGTACCTGGTAGGCATCAGGGAAGTGGTGGCTCCGGCGCAGCTTGTGGCCACGCAGCGCGTTTCCTGCAAAACGATCAAGGACGTGTGGGACCACCAGCTGGGGATGCAGACGGGCAGGGCGGCAAGCAACCTTATTAAGGTCTACACGATGATTTCCATCAGCATGGTCAGCATGCCGGCTGAAGACCCGCAAGAGCTGTACGAGGCAATGCCCGGCTATTTGAAAATGCCCCAGGTGGTGGCGGTAGGAGAGATCGGTTTTGAGCCGGCTTCTAAATCCTGCCCGGACTTAGGTTTCCAGGAGGAAGTGGTGAGGAACCAGGTCATGATTGCCAGGGATGCTTCCGTGCCGGTAGACTTTCATGTCCCGCACCCGCCGGATAAGAAGAAAATGTTCACGGAAAAGACGCTGAAGATATGCCAGGAGATAGGAATCCCTTTTTCCAGGGTGATCATCGACCACTGCTCTGAAGCGAATATCGAAATGGTGCTGGAGGCGGGCGCAGCGGCAGCCATTTCCGTGCAGCCCTGGCGAGGCCTGACCCCGGAAATTGCCGCTGACCTTGTAATTAAATACGGACCAGAACGGGTCATGTTGAACAGCGACTGCGGGACAAACCTATCGGATCCTTGTGCCGTGGCCAAAGCGGCCTTTGCCCTGAAGAAAAAAGGCGCGGCGGATGAAATAATAGATAAGGTGTGCAGGGCCAACTGCAAAAAAATACTGAATCTTCCGGACTGATTGGGGATGATAAACGATGCTGGAGGTAAAAGGAAGTTACGACGTTATTGTTATCGGCGGAGGCATAGCAGGCGCCGCAGCGCTCAGGGAGCTTTCCAAGTATAAGCTGTCTATGGCCATGCTGGAAAAGGAAGCCGAGGTTTGCTTCGGGCAGACCAAGGGAACACACGGCGTGATCCACTGCGGGTTCCCTGGCTTTCGCTCCGTTACCCCGCTGCGGAACATCGGCGAGATCAAGGGCAGTATCATGATGGAGGAGCTGTGCCGGCAGCTTGATGTCCCCTATAAGCGGGTAGGAAAACTGTTTGTTGCTTTTGATGATGAAGATATATCCATCCTGAGGGAATATGAGTACAATGCCAAAAGAAACGGGGTGCAGGGCGTCGAATTTATCGCTGACAGGGACAGGATCCGGCAAATGGAACCAAACATCTCCCCGGAGATAATTGCCGCCCTGTATACTCCCACTACTGCGGTAACCAGCCCTTGGGGACTTGTTCACGGGCTGGTGGAAAACGCTCTTGACAACGGGGCTCATCTTTTTGTCGATACCGAAGTGCAGGCCGTTGAAACCCTGTCCGGTGGGGATATGCTGCTGAGGACTGGGAACGGGATTTTCCAGGCCAGGTATGTGATCAATGCAGCGGGCCTTTACGCGGACAAGGTTGCCAACATGGCGGGCGACTTCAGTTTCAAAATAAGCGGCACCAGGCAGCAGAGAATCATCATGGATAAGAAAGCGGAAGGCATAGTCAGGCATTTTGTGCGAGACCTTAGAAAAAGCGGTGACGGCGGCGACTTTGTATCGCCTACTGTTTACGGCGACATCATGGTCGGGTCGAAAGTGGAAACGATTGAAGAACTGGGGGATAACAGAACAACCAGGGAAGGACTGGAGGAGTGGGTGATCCCGCGTTATCTGAGGCTGGTTCCCTCCCTGTCTCCTTCCATGTCGATTAAACCATTTGGCGGTTTTATCCCGAAAGCGGGGAACGACTATCACATCAAACCGGCGCCCGGCAATCACAGGTTTATCAACATGGTTTTGGGAGCGCAGGGTCTGACGGCCTCGCCGGCGATGGGAGAATACGTCGTCCAGGTGGTCCTTTCCTCCGTCGGGCTCAACCTGGAATTGAAAAAGGATTTTAACCCTTACCGGAAAGGCATTCCGCACATTTGTGAAATGGACGATGAAGAAAAGGTGAAACTCCTGGCCAAGGACCCGAGATACGGGCATATCGTCTGCCGCTGCGAATACGTTTCGGAAGGGGAAATTGTGGAAGCGATAAGAAGGGGAGCCAGGACGCGCGACGGGGTCAAGTTCAGGACGCGTTCGGGAATGGGCAGGTGCCAGGGCGGATTTTGCGGGCCGCGGGTCTTGAAAATACTGAGCAGGGAACTGGGAATACCGTTGGAGCAGGTGACTCGCAGGGGCAAGGGCTCGGTCGAAGTCCCGTACAGGCTTAAAGAGCTGTTAATCGACGAGGGGAAGGGTGACGCCTGATGAGTGGGATAATCAGCAAACCGGTGGATATAGCGGTGATTGGAGGAGGACCTGGGGGCATCGGGGCGGCTATCAGGGCCAGGGAAGAAGGAGCCGAAAGGGTTGTCCTTCTGGAACGTTCCGAAGAACTGGGCGGAATGCTGACGCAGTGCATTCACAACGGGTTTGGCTTGCATTATTTCAAAGAGGAGCTGTCCGGACCCGCTTATATTTATAAACAATTAAAGAAACTTGAAACTTCGGGTGTGGAAGTGATGACCCGAACCATGGCCATAGAACTGGCGGGAACGAAAATCAAGGCCCTGGCGGAAAACGCGGTGGTAAACATTGAGGCGAAGGCCGTGATTTTGTGCATGGGCTGCCGTGAACGGGCCAGGGGCAGCATAAGGATACCGGGCCACAGGCCGGCTGGAGTGTTTACGGCTGGGACGGCTCAGCGGCTGATCAATATTGATGGTTACCTGCCGGGTAAAAAGGTCGTCATCCTGGGGTCGGGCGATATAGGCATGATCATGGCGCGCCGCCTGACCCTGGAGGGGGCGGAAGTCGTCTGCCTGGTTGAATTGCTGCCGTTTATCGGCGGGTTGATCAGGAACGAGGTGCAGTGTCTCCAAGATTTCAACATTCCGGTGTATACAAGCCACACCGTCAGCAACATAATCGGTAAGGACAGGGTGGAAAAAATAGTGATAACCGAGGTTGACAGGCAGAACAGGCCTGTTCCCGGGACGGAAAAGGAGTTTGAAGCCGATACGCTGCTTTTGTCCATCGGCTTGATCCCCGAAAACGAGCTTTCTTCGATGGCCGGGGTGGAGTTGAATCTCCTCACGGGCGGGTCGGTGGTGGATAACCTGTGGCAAACAAGCGTTGCTGGTATTTTTGCCGGCGGCAATGTTGTCCATGTTCATGATTTGGCCGATTATGTTACTGAATCGGCCGAAATGGCGGCTTCCAATGCTGTCAGGCGCATTGAGGGAAGGTTAAAAACTGAAAAGAATGTGCCGGTCAGAGCGGGGCAGAACATCCGCTATGTGGTGCCCAACAGGATTGTGAGCAATGACCCGGTGAGTTTTTACCTGCGCGTGTCCTGGCCGCTGGAAGAGGCTACCGTACACATCGGCGGCCTATACCGGAAAAAGTTTCCTTTCGTAAGGCCCAGCGAGCAAATCAGGATAGATGTTCCGGCGGAAAAGCTCAAGAATACCGGGGAGGAAATAGTTGTAAGCTGCGAGGGGAAGGAGGCTGTGGCCAGGTGAGCGTGACGAAAGAGGTTGTTTGCTTGCAGTGCCCTTTCGCCTGCAAGGTCTTGGTGGAAATAAACAACAGCAGCAGGAACGAAATTGTGTCCATTTCCAATCACAAGTGCCCGCGGGGAGAAACATATGCCCGGCAGGAGGTAATCAGCCCGGTCCGGGTGCTTACCACAACCGTGAGGATTTTGAGCCGGGACAGCGACCACCCGCTGATGCCGGTGCAAACCGCGGGGCCCATTCCCAAAGAACTGTTGGGCAAGGCCATGAAAGAGCTGTCCAGGGTTGTTTTGAAGCCCCCGGTCAGGTACGGCGACACTGTTGTTTCCAATATCCTGAGGACAGGCGTTGATGTGAAGGCAACCTTTGAAGTGTTGGAGTAATAAAGGGGGCGGTATTAGATGGATATGACCGGGGATCTTTCCAGGCACTTGGAGGCCGTCAGTTATGAGAAACTGCCCGGAGAGCTGGTGGAGACCACTAAAAAATTCATCATGGACACGATCGGTGTTGGCCTGGCCGGTATTAACGCCCCAGGCTGCGAGGAGATGACCGCGATACTGGCCGGCCACGGCGGCAGGCAGGAAGCAGCCGTTATCGGCAAAGGCATAAAACTCCCCTCGCCGGCAGCAGCCTTCCTTAACAGCCTGTATTGTCACGCGCTGGATTTCGACGATACGTTTGACGACTCGGCCATGCATTGTTATGTAAATGTCCTTCCGCCCGCCATGGCCCTGGCTGAAGCCGAAAGGGGGGTGCACGGCCGGGAATTTATCGCGGCCATAGCGGCGGGGGTGGATTTGTGTGCGAGGCTTGGTGCGGCCATAACTACACCCTTAAGCTGGATCAGGACAGCGACCTGCGGTTCATTTGCCGCAGCCGCCTCGGCCGCCAAGGTTTTAAAACTGGACGACGAGGGCATCCAGAATGCGCTGGGTATTGTCTACAGCCAGACTGCAGGCAATGCCCAGGCCTTGATTGACGGGGGGCTGACCAAACGGATGCAGCCGGCGTTTTCCACCAGGGCGGGCGTGCTGTCGGCTCTGATGGCCAGGAAAGGGATAACGGGAGCGCAGGAAGTGTTTGAAGGGCGGTACGGGTTTTATAATCTTTATGAACGGGGAGAATATGTGCGCGAGAATGTGTACAAAGGACTGGGAAAGGATTTTTACGGGATGAGGTTGAGCATAAAACCATACCCGTCCTGCCGGATGACCCACTCTTCCATTGATGCCGCTCTCAAGGCAAAGGAAAAGCACGGCTTCTCATTTGAAGAAATCGAAAAGGTGGAGGTCCGTGTTTCCAAGATGTGCCGGGAGATGGTGGGAGAGCCGTTCAAGGTCAGGGAAAACCCGCAGGTGGATGCCCAGTTCAGTATTCCTTACACGGTGGGTGTCGCTCTGAAATATGGAGAACCATTTATTCACGATTTTGATGAACAGGCGGTGCGCGAAAGGGAAAGGATTGACGCTGCGGGGAAGGTCGATGTTTTTGCCGATGAAAAAATAGAGGTCAGGGATTTAAAACCCGCCGCGATCAAAGTTGTTTTAAAAAATGGAAAAATTCTGCAGGAAAGAGCGGAATACCCGAAAGGCCATCCCCAAAACCCCATGAGTTGGGACGACTGCATCACCAAGTTCAAGAAGTGTGTTTCCCGGTGCGAAAAAGAGTACAGGCCGGAAAAGATAAACGAGATGATTGAATTCATCATGAATATTGAAAAATTTGAAGACGTGGGAGCGTGTATCGGGGTTCTGTTCTAGTGAGTTTGATAAAACGAGGGGGTATCGAAATGAGAAAGTATTCCATCAGGCCTATCCCGCTGTGTGAAGGCGAAAGGGATATGTCGCAGTGGACGTATCGCTGGAACATGGGGAAAAAGACAAAGACGGCCTGTTTTATCTGGTATCTTGAGGGTTCGGATCCTGTAACCCTGGTCGATGCCGGCGCTCAGGCGGAGCACTTTACGAACCCGGAATTTCCCATGAAAACGCGCGTTACTCTGGAAGACGGGCTAAAAAGGTTTGGCCTTGCCCCGGAAGATGTAAAACAGGTAATTCTTACACACTTGCATTTTGACCATGTCGCCCTGGCCAAACGTTTCAGCAGTGCCGTATTCATAGTCCAGAGAAAGGAACTGGAGTTTGCCCGCAATCCCCATGTTTTCTGCGCTGTGGATTACAATCCCGCCTATTTTGAAGGTCTCAACATGAGACTCGTTGACGGCGATGTCCAGATAATGCCCGGGGTAAAGGCGCTTTTCACACCAGGTCACAGCCCGGGGGGGCAGTCGGTTCAGGTGGAGACCGGGAGCGGCCGGGCGATTATAGCCGGGTTATGCACACAAATGATAACCTTTGAACAAACTCCCTTCATGAAAGAACGGGGGCTGGAAGTGGCGGCCTGCGGGCTGCACACAGACTGCCGCGAAGCCTATGACAGCGCCCTCAGGATTAAACGGGAAGCGGAGGTCATAGTAGCACTCCATGATCCGGTGTTCATCGAAACGGAGAAGATTGGCTAACAGCGGCTTGTCTGGTATAATGAACCGGGAAGTTTATTTAAATTGTGGGAGGGTCACAGGAGTTGGACGTATCAGGTTATGTGTCTCCAATCAACAAGAACAGGCTGCACCAGGAAGTGATCTGGAGGATCAAGGAACTGATAGCCCAGGGCTGTTTCAAGCCTGGGGATAAACTGCCTTCAAACAGGGAACTGGCGGAACAGTTCTCCGTCAGCAGGGCGGTCATAGCCGAAGCCATGGCCCTGTTAGAAGTAATGGGTATTGTCAAAATAAAACCGGGCAGCGGGACATATGTAAATTCTTTAAACAAGGAAGGGATTGAGCAGGAGGTCCTGAACTTTATCCTGACCTCTAAGAAATACCTGCTGGAAGACTTAAACGAACTTCGCTTCATACTGGAGCCGGAAATTGCCAGGCTGGCCGCGGAAAAAAGAAATGACCCGGATATTGAAAAAATGCGGAGCGTACTGCAAAGGATGGAAGAAAAAGCCGCAAAGGACGAAAACGTGACCGATGAATCCATGAATTTTCACCTTTTACTGGCGAAAGCCGCACAGAACCAGATAATTGTCAGGATACTGGTTTATTTGCACATCATACTCAGGGAGAGCCGGGACGCCTCGTTAAAAAGGAAGGAAAGGCCCAAACTAGCGGTCAAGGAACACATGGCGATACTCGATGCTGTTATTGAAAAAGACGGTGAAAAGGCGAAAAAGCTGATGAAAAAGCACTTGGAGGAACTGCCCAGGTTTTTGTAAAGACATCAGGAAGCAGCCATGGGGCAAGCGGGGGAGGTTCTGGTTTGTCAGCAAATCAGAACCTCCCCCGCGGAATAAACCCCAAGGGGCCGTTTTTTAAAAAATGGGCGCTGGGCTTGTACGAGCGATCCTCAGATTAGTTTGGCAAAATTGGCCAGGGTTTCAAGCTGTGCGGTCATCTCCTGCATTGAGGCCGCTATTTCTTCCGTGGCTGCGGCCTGCTCCTGGCTTATGGCATGGGTTTCCTGCGAATTATCGTTTATGTTTTCGATTGCCTGGGAGATCTCTTTAAGGATGGCGGCCACGTTTTTGGCCGAAAGATTGCTTTCCTCAGAGAGGCGCCTTATTTCTTCAGCCACAACGGCGAATCCCCGGCCGTGTTCGCCGACCCGGGCTGCTTCGATGGCGGCGTTCAAACCGAGGAGTTTGGTCTGATCGGCCACGTGCCTGATCATTTCGATGATTTCATCGGTTTTGTGCAGGCCGTCTTTGGTTTGGCCGGTCAGCGACGACAGCTTTTCTCCTATCTTGGACAGGTGTTGGGCTCCGCTGGCGATTTCCTGTATACTGCTGTTAACTTGCTGGAAAGAAGCGCTGAATTGGTCAATGATTTCCTGGAGCCTGTTCTGGTTGTCCAGGCTCATTCCGAAGATCACTGTCCCGATCACCTGATTGTTTTCATCAAAAATGGGTTCAGCGATCGCTTTATAAGGTATGCCGTATAATTCTTTCGGAATTACGGCCGTTTCTTTTTGCCGGTTCTTTATGGCCAGGGAGGCCGAACTGCCTTCTTTAATGGGATCGTTTACTTTTAAGCCTATGTCGATGGTTTTACCCGGTTCATATGCGATGTATTTCTCGGTATCGGAAACGGTTACAAAAACATCCACGGAAAGCATTTCTTTAAGGTACGGGGTAAGCGTTACAAAAGCGTCCATGATATTTTTCCCCACAAACTTGTTCATGCATGATTCCTCCCCTTTTTAGTGATTGTTATATACTTATTATATATTATAAAAATATTGTTTTTAAGGTATTGGACCAAATTTTCCGGGCGGTGCCGGTATTGCATTTTTTACCTGGCTGGACTACAATTGTTTTGTTTATAAAAATTGTTTCAACGGTTAGTGGTTGACGAAAACGGCTGGTGACGCGATTTGCCCGAACTTAATAAACTGCCGGTACACACGGAACAAACCACCAATGATAACCAAAAAAACAAAGCGGCTGCCGGAATAAACGTGAACAGTTACCGCTGGACTGCTCTTGTTATGAATACGGCACTTCAAACCATGCAGTCCGTCGTTTCCACTTCCACCGGTGTGCTGGCGCCTTTTGTTGTAGCGGACCTGGGATTGACCAAGGCGATGATCGGTTTTGCGGGCGGCGCCGTCAATATAGGCATGTCCGGCACAGCACTTTTGGCGGGAAGGCTGGCCGATAAAAAGGGAGAAAAGCCGGTCCTGGCCGTGGGGGCAATAATGGCGGGCTTGGCGATTACGTTGGCTTCGCGCGCCGTTTCTTTTTACACGCTTGCGGCAGCTCTTCTTTTTACCGGGCTGTGGAGTTCCACGACCACACCGGCGGGAAGCAAGGCAATGATGAAGTGGTTCCCGCCCGACAGGCTTGGCCTGGCCCTGGGCATCAGGCAGACAGGGGTCCCCCTGGGTGGTTTTATCGGCGCCCTGCTGCTGCCAGTCTTGGCCCAGAACTGGGGCTGGAGGACGGCGATGGCCGCAGCAGGCTGTATAGTTATTATCGGTGGTGTCGGCTTTTACATATCATACAAGGATTTTCCCGCTCCGGTTGAGCAGGCGGGAAAGGAAAAAGAACAGTCACCGGGGGGAAGCTGGACCTTCCTGCGCAATGCCGGTATTTGGCTGGCCATCTTGGCTGGTCTTGTTTTCCAGGGGTCACAGTTTATCATGCTGACCTATCTTGTTTTGTACCTTCGTGACAGCGTGGGTTTGAAAGTTGCCGTGGCCAGTCTTTGCCTGGCCGCCGCCCAGCTGGGGGGAATAGCGGGCCGTGTTGGACTGGGATATTTCAGCGACGTTTTTTTCCACGGCGCCCGTAAGCCCGTTTTAATAATGGAAGGGGTTCTCCTTACCGCGGTGACGGTTTCCCTCTCCGCCTTTCATGCGGGAACCCCTTTTGGGGTCATGGCGCTGGTTTCCTGGTTTTTCGGCTTGTCGGCTATGGGCTGGAGCGGTCTGCACATTGCGCTTATTACTAAACTGGCTGGCCAGGAGCAGGGAGGAGCGGCGGTGGGACTGTGCATTGCCTTGCTTCAGGCGGGAACACTTTTATTCCCTCCCCTGTTCGGACACATAATAGACATGACCGGCTCGTATCGTTTAAGCTGGCTGGGCCTGGCTTTTGCTGCGCTGCTTGGGACGTCCCTGGTTTTGAGGGTCAGGGAGCCGGCCGGAAAAGAAAAGGGAGAAAGTTTACAGGCATGAAAGGATTAATGGTTTATTAATGCTTGGGATTAGGAAGGAGCACCGTGAAAGTGGTCCCCTGGCCGGGGATGCTGGAGGCCCTGATGTTTCCCCGGTGTTCTTTAACTATGCATTCGGCGATGGCAAGCCCCAGCCCGGTTCCGCCTTTCTCCCGGTCCCTGGCCTTGTCAACCCTGTAAAAACGTTCAAATATTCTCGTCAAATGTTCCGGCTCGATACCCTCGCCTGTATCTTGAACGGTGATTTCAACCTTTGACCCTATATCCCTGAGGTTTACGGAGATGCGGCCGCCGGCTGGCGTGTATTTGAGGGCGTTGTCGATAAGGATGCCCAGGAGCTGTTTTATACGGGTTTCGTCTCCCGTAAAACAAAGGGCAGGAAGAGTAAAATCAAATTTAACCCCTTTTTTTACGGCAAGCGGTTCAAACGACTGGAGCGCTTCTTGCAGCGCCTTGCCCAGGGAAAAGAGGCGGACATCGCGAGAATCATGGTGAGAGTCGGCCCGGGCCAGGAAAAGCATGTTATCAACCAGTTTAGTCAGGCTTTTCAATTCGGTTTTGATATTATCCAGCCATTTGCCCTGGCTCTTGACTGTTTCCAAGGGATTTCCCATCACCAGGTCCAGGTTTGTCTGGATTACCGCAAGCGGGGTGCGCAGTTCGTGGGAGGCGTCGGCCAAAAAGTTTTTTTGCTGCTCCCAGGCTTTTTTAACAGGTATTAGCGCCCGGTGGGCAAGAAAAAGACTGCCGAAAAAGGTAAGGCCAAGCCCGGCCAGCCCGGTTATAGTCAGCGCAGCAAGCAGGTTCCGCAGGATTTCTTTTTCCTGCCTGGTGCTGATAAACACGTAGGAGGTTTCCCCGCTTGGGGCCGGGTATTTCAGAAAGCGGTACGTGTCGGCGCTGTCCTCCACGATCCTGTTTTTGCCGCTCCCTGCACGAGCGGCTTTTGTTGTGAGGAGTTCAAGCTGTTCTGAAGTCAAGGGCAGGTTTCCCGAAAAGTCGATTAACTGCCCAGAGGTGCCGGTCCTGACGTATACATAATTGAAAGCGCGTCGGTAGCGTTCCCTGATGGGGGCTGGCGAACCGGCCGCCTCTTCAGCGACAATAAGCCGCATCATTTGTTCGGAGCCGCGGACAATATTCTTTTCCATAACCAGGTATACGCCCGACAGGATGACGACCAGGATCAGGCCAACTACCAGGACGTTGATCATAGTTAGACTCATCCTTAACCGGTTGAACATGTCAGACCTCCTTCAGGGAATAACCGATGCCCCTGACTGTTTCGATGCGAACGGGGCAGCCGGGAATGTTAAGTTTTTTACGAAGAAAATGGACATATATCTCCAGGTTGTTGATTTCAACATCGGAGCAAGGTCCCCAGACGCGGCTGAAAATCTGGTCCCTGGTGATCACCTGGCCGGGATTTCGCAGGAATAGTTCCAGGAGCTTCGTTTCCTTGTAGGTTAGCTTGATTGTCCTGCCGCCGGCCACGGCTTCGCAGCGCAGGGGATCAAGAGTTAGGGTTGAAAGCTGCAGCAGTTCATCTTGGTATTGTCCTGCCTTTCTGCGGCTGAGGGCGCGCAGGCGTGCCAGGAGTTCCTCCGCCGCGAACGGCTTGACCAGGTAATCATCAGCACCGGCGTCCAGGCCTTCTACCCTGTCCCTGACGGAGTCTTTGGCCGTGAGTAAAATAACGGTGGTCTCGATGCCCTGGGCTCGCAGTTCTTGCAGCACCGAGATGCCGTCTTTGCCGGGGAGCAGGCGGTCAAGGATTATCAGGTCATAAATGCCTGTTTCCGCCAGGGCTAGGCCGCTGCAGCCGTCGTAAGCGGCATCGGCATCGTAGCCGTTTTTGTTTAAAATATAGAGAAGCGCTTCCGAAAGGCGTTTTTCATCCTCGATTAAAAGAACCCTCATTGTTATAACTCCTCGAAATATAACCTGTTAATTTTAAAATAGCTTAAAAAATGCCGTTAAGCAATTTTTGAGGAAAAACATTTTGCTTTTTAAGGAAATTTTAAGCTTGATATTAGAGAATAGAGAGTAGTCCGAACGAGGAGGAATGACATGGTTATCAGCTTGAAGCGGTGGGGCAAAAAAACTCTCCACTACTGGAAAGGTTTGCGGACCTGGCTTAAATTGGCGTTCCTGCTGGGTCTTGTTTTGGTGATAGCAGGTTCGGGTTATGTTATATCCAGCAAAACAAAAAACGCTGAAGTAGCCGTGCGGTCTACGGTAAAAGTGGAAAGAGGAGCCATCAGGGTCACGGTTTCGGGGAGCGGCCCGGTTCTGGCCACCAGGGAGCAGGTGATCAAGTCTCCAGGCAGCGGCACACTCCAGGAGATGCTGGTGAAAGACGGCCAACGGGTGGAGGAGGGGCAGACGATTCTCACTCTTTTGAGCGCCGATGTGGAAGCCCGCATCGCCGAAGTAAGGGACCTTGAGCGGCAGGTCAACGACCTGTATTACAGGGCTCCCGACGCAGCAGTCGTAACGACGGTTCATGTTAATCCGGGCCAGAAAGTGAGTGCCGGGACACCGATTTTGTCCCTAACCGATTCGAAAAAGGTGAATCTCAACGTACCTGCCGCAAGTTCGGGAGATTTCCAGCCGGGGAGCAGGATAACCATGACCCTGCTCGAATACGGCCGGCAGGTCACGGGAAAAGTGCTGGCCGTTGGAAACCCCTATTCCATTAACGGCAAGGACCTCGTTTCCCTTTCCGTCTATCTTGACAGCGGCGCTGTCGTGCAGGCCAACACGCTGGTAGAAGCGGCGCTGGAGAAAGGAGGGCAAGCGACGCCCGGTTCACTTAATCCCGGTCTGACCCTCGAAGTTAAAGCTCCTGCCGAAGGGATTGTCAAGGAGATTTTGGTTAACAAGAACGATATGGTGGAAAGCGGCGAGCATTTGTTTACTATCGAAAGCCCGGCCTTGTTGAGCGAATATGCCGCCAAGCTGGCGGCGCTGGGAAACGTTAAGCCAACGGACAGGGGAATTGCCGTGACGGCGAATTATACCGGGTATTTTTACGCGCCGGTGGACACAGCAGGACCCAAGAACACCTATCTTCAGACAGGTGATGAAATAACCGCCGGCCAGGAACTGGGCAAAGTCGTCAGCAAGGAAGGAGTGCAGATTTCCTTCACCGTGGACGAACTTGATGTGGGCAAGGTGCAGATCGGGCAAAAGGCGACGGTCACAGCAGGAGCACAGCCCGGGAAAACATATGAGGGAGAAGTGGTGCGAATAGCCGGTGAGGGAATTGTCCAAAACGGCGTGGCTTTTTACTGGGTTACGGTGGAAGTCAAGGACTGGCAAGGATTGATGCTGGGGATGACGGCTGATGTGGAAATTGTGGTCGCCGAAAAAGAAGATGTCCTGGTTCTTCCCATTACGGCCATCCAGGACATGCGCGGCCGCAAGTACGTTCTTCTCAAAGAAGCGCCGGACCGGAGCAAAACGAATGCGCCCGCTGCCCAGGGCCAAAGACAGCTGCCGGAAAACGCGGTACCCGTGGAAATAGGGCTGCATAATGAAAACATGGTGGAAATAGTCCGCGGACTTGAAGCCGGCCAGGAAGTCCTGCTTCCTGGAGCCGCCAGGACTTCCAACAACAGCACAGGGGTTCCCCGGATGGGCGTTCCCGTTCCGGGAGTCGTGCGCCCGGCGGGGCGTTAGGAGAGCAGACGATGTTAAAAATGGTTGATATCAGCAAGGTTTATAAAATGGGAGATATTGAGGTGCCGGCCTTGAGGGCTGTCAACCTTGAGATGGAGGAAGGAGAATTCGTGGCGATCATGGGGCCTTCCGGATCAGGCAAATCCACCCTGATGAACCTGATCGGCTGCCTCGATACTCCGACCCAGGGCAAGTACTGGCTGGACAGCAGGGAGGTAAGCCTGCTTTCCGATGATGAACTGGCCGATATAAGGAACATGAAAATCGGGTTCGTCTTCCAGGGGTTTAATCTCTTGCCCAGGCTCACGGCCCTGGAAAACGTGGAACTCCCTTTGATTTACCGGGGCGTAGGCAGCAGGGAAAGAAGGGAAAAGGCCATGGAAGCGCTGGCCAGGGTGGGACTGGAGAACAGGATGAACCATAAACCGAGTGAACTTTCGGGAGGCCAGCAGCAGCGGGTGGCCATTGCCAGGGCCCTGGCGGGAAACCCGCCGCTCATTCTGGCAGACGAACCGACGGGCAACCTGGACAGCGCATCAGGGAAAGAGGTCCTGGCCACCCTTGGCGAACTCAACAGGCAGGGACACAGCATAGTGCTGATTACCCATGACCCGGACATCGCCGCTCAGGCGGCGCGGATAGTGAGAATTCAGGATGGAATAATCGTCAGTGACGAAAGGAGAACATAAATGGAATTCTGGCAGGCGATTCGCCTGGGGCTGAACGGCATCATGGGCAATAAACTGCGCTCCTTTTTGACAATGCTGGGGGTGATCATGGGAGTGGCGGCAGTTATTGTGCTGGTAGCGCTGGCCGAGGGTTCCACCCAGCAGGTAACGGAAAGGATACAGAGCATGGGCTCCAATCTTCTTTCCGTAAACATCAGGGGCAGGGGTGATACGGGTTACCTTACTTATGACGATGTTTTGAAGTGGGAAGATTTTGAGGGGGTGGCCAGGGTCGCTCCCAGCATAACGACACAGACCCAGGCCAAGTTTGGCAATAAAACCAAGGATATTATGGTTGAGGGAACGAACGAGTCCTATCACGAGGTGCGCAACACCCACGTCACGATGGGGCGGGAAATGAGCGCCATCGATGTGGAATTCCGCGAAAAAGTGGCCCTTATCGGGGCCAACGTGGCCAAGGAACTGTTTGGCGAATTCAGTCCCCTGGGTGAAACTATTAAGCTGAGAGGGATAAATTACCGGGTAATCGGCGTCCTGGAAAGCAAGGGAAGCACGATCGGAGGTTCAGGAGACGATAATGTGCTCATTCCCCTGACCTCGGCGGAAAGGTTTGTGGGAACCCGCGGCATAAGGCGAGTCTATGTGCAGGCTGAAAGCCCGGAAACTGTTGACCAGGTTATGTCAAAATTGACGGAAGTCTTGACTGACAAGTTCAAGGATCCTGATAATTTCAATGTCTTCAACCAGGCGGAAATGCTGGAAACAGTCAACCAGGTGACAGCCATGCTTACCATGATGCTCGGCGGCATTGCCAGTATCGCCCTGGTGGTTGGGGGTATAGGGATCATGAATATAATGCTGGTGACCGTGACGGAAAGAACAAGGGAAATCGGGATTCGAAAAGCCATAGGAGCCAAGAAACGCCACATACTGTACCAGTTCCTGGTGGAGGCCGTAGTAATCAGCTCGACAGGCGGGGTCATCGGGATTTTTGCCGGGCTCGGAATGGCGAGGCTTATAGCGCTCTTTACTTCCATCGCTGTTAAATTTTCTCTCTCCGTAATAGCCATCGCTTTTTCTTTCGCCGTTCTGGTAGGAATTGTGTTTGGCGTTTATCCCGCCAGCAAGGCGGCCCGGCTCAATCCTATCGAAGCGCTGCGCTACGAATGAGATTGGGGTTCAATTCATCTCATCCAGGGTGAGGCTGAAGCTGGGAATGAATTTGTCCATGAAATACCTGACTTCCGGGCAATCATAGCGGTCTATTTCCGCCTTGATGGCCTTTTTTGCTTCAATAAACTCATTATTTCCGGCTTTAAGTTCTTCCAGGCATTTTAGGTAGGCGCTTATCTTATCGGAGACTTTCACTATTCTCAGGTGCTCGCTGTCTTCATCCCCGTAAAAAAACAGTGAGGCGTAATCAGGCTTGAGTTCTGGAGGGAGCATGTTTAAAAGCCTTTCCCGGGCGACTTCTTCAATACCACTGAATACTTGTTTTATTTGCGGGTTAAAATGCTTGATGGGACTGGCCAGGTCCCCGGTGATGATTTCACTGACCTCGTGATAGATGGCCAGGAGCGCGATCCGTTCAGGATTAACATTACCCTGAAAAAAGCGGTTTTTGATTACCGCCAGGCAGTGGGCGATTACGGCTACCTGAAGGCTGTGTTCTTGGATATTCTCTGAATAAATGTTGTGCATTAATCCCCAGCGTTTTATAAGCTTCATCCTGGAAAGGTAAGCCAGGAAATGGCTCATGCGGGATTCCTCCTTCCGGGTTTGCTTTATTTTTGTAATAATAACCCTTTTTTAATTAAATATTTTAAGATAAAAATAGATAAACTTTATTTTTATTAGATCAGTTGCCGGTTAGTGGCTTTGGTTTATATAGACGGTCTGCGTCGGGTAGGCGAATTCTATCCCGCGTTTATCGAACTCCTCTTTCAGTTTGAAGTTGATTTCCTGCTGGATGTCCATATACTTGTTGTAGTCGCGGTCGTTTATGTAATAAACGATCTCGTAGTTGAGGCTGAAATTCCCGTAAGAAGCGAAATGGACCCGCTCAAAGGAAACATCGTCCATCTTCTCAATGATGTTTTTTATCAAAACCGGAATTTCTTTCAATTTCTCCAGGCTGGTTTCGTATTTCACGCCTATGGTGAACAGCACTCGCCGCACGGCCATCCTTTTGTAATTGCGCAGGCGGGAGGAGGTAAGGTCCCCGTTGGATAAGATCAACTGTTCGCCGTTGATGCTGCGAAGTCTAGTTGTTTTCAGCCCTATGTGTTCGACCGTGCCCATGTATTCCCCGATGATAATAAAGTCCCCGATTTCGAAGGGACGATCAAAAAAGATGGAAAAATAGCTAAAAACGTCCTGCAGGATGGCCTGAGCCGCAAAACCAATGGCGATCCCGCCGATGCCCAATCCGGCGATCAGGGCATCTATTTCTATAAAGTTATCCAGCAAAAGGACGATAGCCAATCCCCAGACGGCTGCCTGTACCAGTTTCAGGATGACTTTCGGCGCGTAGTCCTGGGACAGGTCCTTATCCTTTTTTTCCAAGTATAAACTCAAGGCGTATACCAGCAGGGATGAAACAGAGCTGGCTCCCATTATGGTAAGCAGACCCAGACCCAGAAAATTTACGGCTTTGGCCAACGATGCATTTAAAGTCAGATGCATTATGCCCAGGTAAAAAGCGCCGTAGTAAAAGAGCGGCATGATCTTTCCCCGGATAGTCGTAAGAAAGAAGTCGTCAAGCTTTGTTTCAGTATATTTTACTAATGAAGCGATGCGTTTCAGCATCAGGTGGTTAATTATTTTGATGGTTATAATTCCAGCGATAAAAATGCCAAGGCCGGCAAGGTAGTCAGCCAGTGTATTGCCGAAATAGGCCTGGTTCAGTATTTCTGCGACGGAGAAAATATTGCTTTTCATGGAAAATACCTCCTTCTTCCTTACTTAAATATATTAACCCAAAAAACCGGCCGCAAACAACGCTTTTCTTGGTTGGAATTTGGTTTAACGAGAGTGGCTGCGATTTTAAAAGAAATTGTTAAAGAGGAAACAATAATCAGGAAAGGTCAAACAATCCTGGTTTACATGCTCGAAAATGGGTAAAAAAAGCGTTTGCCTATTGAACCTGTTGGTAATATATAATATAAACAAAGGTCAAATATGGTCAATAAATGACCATATAAAACACAAATTGTCGGGAGGTGGATCATATGTTCGATCTGATTCCTTTCAGAAGGGGAAAAACCAGTTTGACCCGGGAGCCAGCCAGTATTTTTGACCTGGAGAGCGTCTTTGAGAATTTCTTTAACGATGCGCTCTGGCCGTCTCTTTACGCGGGAAGCGGGAAAATGAAAGTGGACGTAAAGGAAAAGGACAGCGAGTTCATTGTGGAGGCTGAATTGCCGGGCGTCAAGAAGGAAGAGATTGGCATCGACCTGGACGAAGACATGTTGACCATTTCGGTTAAGAGAAACGAAGAAATCGATGAAAAGAACGAGCGCTATATCCGCAGGGAAAGGAAATACGGCATGATGTCTAGAAGTTTTTCCATCGCCAATGTTGACCCGGAAAAGGCTACCGCCAAGCTGGAGAACGGCATACTTACACTGGTGCTCCCCAAGAAAAAACCGGAAGGAAAGAGATTGAAGAAGATAGAAATCAAGTAATGATCATTGCCGCCGGCGATCATGCCGGCGGTTTTTCTATGCCGTTATTCTAAGATGCAAAAAAGCTAATAAAATAAATACCAGGCACAAGCACGAGCAGAAGGAGGAGATGCGAGATGAGGGCCGAAAAACCGGAGATAAAATGGATTGGCTCCCCTTTTTTTGGCTCCCCGCGGGGAACAAAGGGAAGAAACGGGCATAAGGTCATCGCGGTTGTTGATCATATTATGGATGGCACACTGCAGGGAACGGATGCCTGGTTTAATAATGAAAAGAGCGGCGGAGCAAGTGCGCATTTTGGCGTGGGCAAAAACGGGGAAATCCACCAGTATGTGAGTCTTGGGGATGTGGCCTGGCACGCCGGCAATGTGGACGAGCCAAGCTGGGCTCTTCTCAAGCCGGACATCAATCCAAACTGGTACACGATTGGTATAGAACACGAAGGACATCCGGGGGACGTAATGCCCGAACCCCAGTTCCAGGCAACCCTTGCTCTTCACAAGTGGCTGGTGGAAATATTTAACCTGGAGGTGAACAGGGATACAATTATTGGGCATTACCGGATTGACAGCGTGTCAAGGGCAAACTGTCCTGGCCCCAATTTCCCGTGGGACCGGCTTTTTTTGGAGCTTTCAAAACCAGCAGGGCCTTTTTCCGATGTTCCACCTGACCACTGGGCTGCCCAATCCGTGGAAAGGGTTTATGAAGCGGGTATAATGAACGGCTATCCTGACGGCACTTTCAAGGGCGACCAAACTGTCACCCGCTATGAACAGGCCAGCGCTCTTGACAGGATGCTAACCCTGCTCAATAAGAAAGCAGGCGTTTGATTGACTGGGAGTACGTATTAACACGTTTCAAATTCAATAAACAAGTGAAATAACCGTTCAAGGATGATAAAATTAAAACAAGCGATGACAAGGGGGTAGTTTTGTTGAAAGAGGCAAAAAGAACGGCGGAATTAACCGGAACCTCAAAAGAAGAGATTATGAAAAAAGCGTATGAACTTGGTTTTGGTTACGAGAGGGATTTCGGCAATTGTCCCCAGTGTGTGATTGCTGCCCTTCAGGATATTTTTGGCGAGGTAGACAACGAGGTTTTTAAAGCAGGGTACGGTTTGGCGGGGGGCGGTGCGCTGCTTGGGCAGGGAACGTGCGGTGCGCTGTGTGGTGCGATGATGGTCATTTCTTCGTTGTTTGGCCGGGAGCGGGAAAGATTTGATGAAAAACCCAGGAAGGCCTATCGTTTGTCAAAGCGAGTATTTGAAAGTTTTGTTCATGAGTTTGGCAGCTGTATCTGCCGGGATGTGCAGGTCAAAATGATGGGGAGATCGTTTAATCTTTGGGATAAAGATGATTATCAGGCCTTTGAGGAGGCGGGGGGACACATAGACAAGTGCCCTCATGTGGTTGGCAAAACGGCGGCATGGGCGGCAGGCATGCTCTGGGAAGAATACTGTTATTGAAATTGTTCGGGAGGAAAAATGGAGAGTTTATCGGGCGTAGTTGAAAGGATCACTTACATCAATGAAGAGAGTGGGTTTTCCGTTATTAAAATAAGGTGCAAGGGTTTTTCCGAATTGGTGTCTGTTGTAGGGAACATGGCTGCTGTAAACGTTGGTTCAGTGGTCAGCCTCAAGGGACAGTGGAACCATGACAGCAAGTACGGCCGGCAGTTTAATGTTCATTCCTATTCCGAAACCATACCGGCCAGCGCTGCCGGAATAGAAAAATACCTTGGCAGCGGCCTGATTAAAGGAATAGGCCCGGTAAACGCCAAAAGAATAGTGAGAAGGTTCAAAGAAGACACGATCCGCGTCATCGAAGAGGAACCGGAAAAACTCACGGAAGTGGAAGGAATCGGGCAAAAGAGACTGGAAATGATCCAGAAGGCTTGGCAGGAGCATAAGGAAATCAAGAACATCATGCTCTTTCTCCAAGAATATGGAGTTTCCGCCGCTTATGCCGTCAAGATTTACAAAGCTTACGGTAATGAAAGCGTCAGGGTGGTGAAGGAAAACCCCTTCCGTTTGGCCGACGACATCTGGGGTATCGGGTTTAAAACAGCCGACAGGATTGCCGGGAAGATGGGCTTCGAGCGGGAATCTTATCCTCGATGCCGTGCCGGCTTGATTTACGTGTTAAACCAGATGTCCAACGAAGGCCACTGCTACCTGAGACGTGACCAGCTAATCAAGGAGGCGGAGAACCTCCTGGAAATATCTCCTGAAACGATCAGCAAAACGATAGACAGAATGCTGGCTGAAGACTCCCTTATTCTGGACGAAGAGGACGCTCTTTACCTACCATCTCTTTATTTCAGCGAGGAAGGCACAGCCAGGAGAATAAAGGAAATCTTAAGTCATAAAAGTAAATACAATCCTGAGCGGGTTGACGAGATAGTAGCGCAGGTTGAAAAGGAGAATAACATCGTCTACGACAGGGCGCAGGTGGAGGCCATCCGGGCTGCCGCCGCTTCCAAATTCATGGTGCTGACGGGGGGACCTGGCACGGGAAAAACAACGACAACGCTGGCCATTATCAAAGTTTTTGAAAAAATGTGGGCCCGTATACTGCTGGCGGCGCCTACCGGAAGAGCAGCCAAGAGGTTATCCGAGGCCGCAGGTATGGAGGCTAAAACCATTCACCGGCTCCTGGAATTCAAGCCTCCACACGGCTACCAGAAGAATGCTGGTAATCCGCTGGCCTGCGATGTGCTAATAATTGATGAGACGTCTATGGTCGATATTGTTTTGATGTACAACCTGCTCAGGGCGGTTCCGGATAGTGCGGTGGTTATCCTGGTAGGTGACGTCGACCAGCTTCCTTCGGTGGGACCGGGCAGCGTGCTCAAGGATTTGATCGATTCTGGAAAAGTGAAGGTTGTCCGGCTGGAAAGGATTTTCCGGCAGGCCCAGGGGAGCATGATTGTTACAAATGCTCACAGGATAAACAGGGGAGATTTTCCCCTGTTAAAGAGCGAGAAGGAAGGCGACTTCTTTTTTATCGAGGAAAATGATGCCGCCAGGGTGGTCGAGATCATCAAAAACCTTTGCTCAAGCAGGCTTCCTGCTTACTACCGGGTTGACCCAATTGACGACATCCAGGTTCTCGCACCGATGACGAGGGGAGAAGCAGGAACAAGGAATCTCAACGAAATCCTGCAGGAAACGCTGAACCCCGGCGAAAAATGCGTTTTCTACGGGGGTGTGAAATACAAGCTGGCTGACAAGGTCATGCAGGTGAAGAATAACTATGACAAAAACGTTTTCAACGGGGATATCGGCAGGATAACGGGGATAAATCAGGAAGACAGGACAGTGACAATCAGGTTTGACCAGCAAGAGGTGGAGTATGATTTAACTGAGTTGGACGAGGTTGTCCTGGCTTATGCCGCTACCATCCATAAAAGCCAGGGGAGCGAGTTCAAAATTGTGGTTGCGCCGTTATTGACACAGCATTTTATGCTCTTGCAAAGGAACTTGCTTTATACTTGCGTGACCAGGGCAAAAAAGGTCTTGGTTCTGGTCGGGTCTAAAAAAGCGCTGGCCATTGCCCTTAAAAATAATAAAGTGGAAAAAAGGAATACTCTCCTGGCCCGAAGACTTTAGTTTAAAAAACAAGAATTCCGAGCAAACCGGATAAAATGATGAGTAAGACGGGGTGGATACGCAGCCATCTCATCAGAACAAGGGCAACTGCCGCGAAGGCCAGGGGCAGCAGGCTGCTGATGGTCTCTTTGCCTACCAGGACGGCTGCTCCTGTAATCAGCGCAACAACTACGGGACGCAGGCCGCCGAAAGCGCTTTGAAAGACCGGGGTATCCTTATACTTGAGAACAAGGCCGGCCAGGGAAACAATAATGATGAAAGACGGGAAGACCACACCAAAAGTGGCAAAGACCGAACCCCAAACCCCGGCTGTTTTGAATCCTACAAAGGTGGCCGTATTGATGGCTACCGGGCCGGGGGTCATCTCCGCGACAGCCAGTATATCTGCAAACTGGTGCATGGTGAGCCAGTGGTGATTTAAGACAACCTCTTTCTGGATAAGAGGGAGCATAGCATAACCCCCGCCAAAACTAAAGGCGCCTATAAAGGCAAAGGTTAAAAAAAGTTCAAGAAGCATCAGCAGTTCTCACCTTCACGTCTTTTTAAGAAAAGGTAACGACCAACACCCCAAGCGGCACCAGTTATGATCAAGAGAATTGGATGGACCGGTAGAAAAACAAGAACGGCAAGGCACAAAATACTAATCAGGAAGTCATATGATGATTTTATGCACTTTTGCCCCAGGTTGAGGCCTGCTCCCAGGATTAAAGCCACTACCGCCGGTCGGACGCCGGCAAAGAATTTTTGCAGGATTACCTGGTTTTCCTGTGCAACCAGAAAGAGGGCTATCAAGAGTATGATTAAAAAAGAAGGAAGCGTAACTCCCAGCAAAGCGATGCCGGCTCCTGCCAGGCCGGCCAGTTTATAGCCGATGAACACAGCCGAATTGACGGCTACTGGCCCCGGGGCAGACTGGGTAACGGCGATCATATCCACAAATTCTTCAGAATTCATCCAGCCGTACTTTTGCACCACGTCCCTCTCGATAAGGGGTATCATGGCAAAGCCGCCGCCAAATGTAAAGCTGCCGATCGTAAAGAACGATAAAAATAGGCGTAAATAAAGTTTTAGCATTTTTCTCACCGTTTGATGTTTTTACTTAATTTATTATACAGCTATTTTGATATAATGAATAAATTATTTGCATAAGAAAAAAACAAGCCGTCCCTTAACGGTTGTTCACGGGACGGCTCAGCCCGTTATTGAAATATTGTCTTATCTTTTCCGAACAATGGGCCTGAAATTATCCAGAATACCTAGGACAACGTGGGCCAGCCCAAAGCCCGCAATACCCGCTCCCAGCGTTCCTCCCACCAGGGCGCCGATCCCTGTCACCGCCGCGCCTACTCCTGTGACCGCCCAGCCGGTGGTATCCTTTGGCATGCTTGAATCACCTCCCGTAATTTAGTATGCGTTAGTTTTGTAGTAAAATTCGAAGTGATTTTATAGTCGTGCCAGGAGTATAATAGAGTCAAATAAAAGTACAGCAATTATCATAAAACAACCTTACAGGCAACGGTTGTCCAAAGGAGAAAGGAGGTCTGTCATGTTTACGAAGCACTGGATGTTGAGAGAAGTTGCCCACTGCAAGGAGGGCTGCTGTAGTTTGTCCCGGGCATGACGGTAAACTGCCCCGACAAAAAAACCCGCCCAAAGGCGGGTTTTTTTGTCGGTTTGAATAACCTGTATCCCCTGGCTACAGGTACACTAAACCGTTATAACCCATTTTTATTTTATAGTAACAAAAATATCTCCTTCAATCCTGTTAATGCTAAGCTCGTTATTATCCGGGTTTACTGTCCCGTCAATACTCTGAAAGACTATCATAATTTTCACTGTGGCAGTTTCATCTGTCAAAACCATGTCTTCCGGCCTGTCATTTGGTATTCCAACGGGTTTTGGCCTTTCTCCTATGTTAGTGCCATATTTATCATACAGCGTTTGAACATACTTCAATAGATCATACTCATAGACCTTCCTATCGTTACTAAACAAGGTCAGGTAGTTCCCATTCTCAAGCAGCAATCGGATTGTTCCTTTTGCGGTGTTGATTTCTTTTATATCGGCATGATATCTAAAAGACTCCAGCCGGAAAAGGAGATCATATCCAGAAATTGATAAAGGCAAGAACCTGTCCCGGTAATAGTTAAAATATTTATCGGTTCTAACATCGCCATAAACCTCGGAAAAACCAAAGGTATCCTTCATCTGAGCCATGGTGAAACCCGCAGGGAGGTACTTTAAATCATGGAGTTTATGATACCGTTCAAAGTATCTTAATATTCCGCTGATTTCCCGTTGATCCCGTGTTTCGACGGGTCGGCTGTTGGCAACGACTTTTCCGTTTTGAATCAGATCGTACTTTGAAACAATCTGGTAAAACCTATTGCTTTGGCTAAGCTTGGAGACTTCAAAGGCATTCCAGGGACCGAAAACAGTTAAGAGGGCAATCACCGCCAGACTGATCGGGAGCATTGTATTGTTTTTCCCTTTGGTAATATTGAGAAAAACCATCACAAAAGTTGACCATAGGCCAATTATGAGTATAAAGTATCTATTTTCAGTGAAACCGAATTCACTTATGCGTATACCAATTGAGATGAACATCATGAGAAGAAGGGGAAATATCAGCTTGGTAAAGGCAGCAGTAAACACCTTTACCCATTTGTTTTGTTCCCTGAAAGGTGAAACCAGGAAGATGGCGGCAATTCCCGCAGCCGTGTAGGAAACCACCAGGTAGGAGACGATCCCTTTAGGCCAGACATGGGTGACTATAATCTTGGTGAAATAAATATATAAAACTATGGTGTAAATAGAGATGATGGGTAAAACAATGTACAAGAGCATTATTTTGATTATTTTGTTAAAATGCTCGATAGTAAAATTATCATTCCGGCAGGGCAGGTTATAAAGAAAATGCACCGGGACAAAGACTAGCCAGGCTAAAACCCAGGTTTCTCCATATATTTTTGAATTCATTTCGTTGTACAGTAAGGATTTGATGGCAAAAAGGGTGGCTACCAGGCCTAACGCCAAAACAACGGTATAAAAAGCCGTTGTAGCAGCTCTGGTAATAATGCTGGTAACATAAATCTCAAAATTATTTCTTTGGGGAAGGTAAGGAATAAAAAAGAAACAAAGGAGCATGGCGAGTGTGACCATTAATAATCGCGTAACCGCAACCATATTAGTATCGGTAAACAAAAACAGGTAGTATAGAGATAAAAATACTAATTCAGCGAGGTAGGAGCTCATTCTTAATATGAAATTTTTTTCCTGACCAAATTTCTCTATTAATAAGGCAATACTTAGGGAAAAGGGGATTCCCATGGCCATAACTCCACTTAACCTGTCAAGGATAACGTTGATATTCTTTAACTGCTCATGGGGAGTTTCAATCCGGTAAATAATTATTGCCGCTAACCCAAAGAAAAGAAGCAGGGTGACAGGAAACCTGCTGAAAGTAATAGAAAACGCATGAACACTAAATCCTAGATACCTGCGCAAGACTAAGACAAGACCTGCAACAGTCTTGTTATTTTTTTCATTAGAGATCATCGTGAATTCACCTCATATGTTTTAAAGGGCTATGTTGTATATTAGACATGAAAATGATAATACCCTGGATGTCATTTCAACATAGAAAACTGATTCTGCTAAGTATTTCCCTGGTGGTTATTATTGTATGTTCAATCTTTTTTATCGGGAATGCCTGACATATGGGTGCTCATTCTTTGAACAATCGATAGGCCAGGGAGAGGGCTTCCTGGTAGACATTTTTTAAGGGAACGCCGGCTTTTTCGGCAAGAAGGCGGCAGTCTTCATATTCGGGGGCAATATTCTTTACTTCTTTGCCCATCAGGCCCAGCTTGATGCGAACCTGACCATACGGTGTTTCCACAGAATGGCTGGATTTGCTGAGTTTGAAGCGCTTGGCCTGGTGCATGCGCACACCGATGGTGGTTGATTCGGTAAAAATAATGTCCAACAGAGGCTGGTGGTCAGGGAGGTTGCTTGTAACGGTGATCAGGGTACCCGGCCGGTTTTTTTTCATATAAACAGGGGTCATGAAAACGTCCACCGCGCCTGCCTGGAACAACCTGTCTATCATGTGGGAATAAAATTCGGGGTTCATGTCGTCAATGGTGGTTTCGATTATCGTTGAGGTGTCGGTTTCCCAATAGCTGCTCGGCATGTTGCCGATAAAAAGGCGCAGGACATTGGGGATCTCCAGGTCCCACGTTCCCGCCCCGTAGGAGATGGTTTCGACGGTAAGGGCGGGAAGGGGGATGAACTCCCTGGTCAGGGTGGTAATGATGGCGGCTCCGGTGGGTGTCAGAAGTTCGCCTCGGATACTGGTGCTGTAAAAGGAGGAACCTATTAGCAGTTCCGCCGTGGCGGGCGCGGGAACGGGCATATGTCCGTGGGCGCATTTTATCATACCGCTTCCCACATTGAGTGGAGAAGAACATATTTTTTCTATTCCCAGATAGTACAAGCAAAAAGCGGCACCGGTTATGTCTATGATGGTATCGACAGCCCCGATTTCGTGGAAGTGAACATCCTGCAAGTCACAGCCGTGGACTTTTGCCTCCGCTTCACCGAGCCGTCTGAGGATTTCGAGGGAGAGAGACTTAACGGCGGGAGATAAACGGCTGGATTCGATGAGAGCCCGGATTTCCGGGTAGTTCCGGTGGTGCCGGTTCACGCTGCGGTGCCCGTGGTTCTTGCCGCCGCCCACGTGGTTGTGGTGGTGCCCGGCCAGTTCAACGTCGAAATAAGTGGCCCTGAGGCCAGATTTGATTACGGGCCTGGCAACAAGTTTATATTCACCGTCCAGGTCCAACCCGGCAAGCTCTTTTTCCAGTTCAGCCAAGGGAACGCCGGCATCCAGGAAGGCCCCAATGATCATGTTCCCGCTGGCGCCGGAAAAGCAATCAAAATAAGCGGTTTTCATTTTTTCATCTCCTCATCCCTGTCTTCATTGATCAGGGCTGCCAGGCGGCCGGCCCCAAACCCGTTATCGATGTTCACCACGCCTACCCCGGCGGCGCAGCTGTTAAGCATGGCCAGCAGGGCGGAAAGTCCCTGAAAATTGGCGCCGTATCCCACGCTGGTCGGAACGGCCACAACAGGCCTGGCCACAAGGCCTCCTATAACGCTGGCCAGCGCGCCCTCCATTCCCGCCACGACAACGAGAACATTAGCTTCCCGTATTTTGTTTATATAGGCCAGCAGGCGGTGAATGCCTGCTACGCCCACATCGTAAAGGCGCTCGACCCTGTTCCCCATCACTTCGGCGGTGAGGGCGGCTTCTTCGGCCACTGGCAGGTCGGAAGTTCCCGCGCTGATAACCAGGATCAGTCCCTTGTTGATTTTCCCCGTCCGGCGGTTTATAATCACCATACGGGCCTGGGGGTGGTATTCGACCCGGGAAAATGTCTCCTGCAAGGCATGATAAACCTCTTCGCCGGCCCGGCTGACCAGGATGTTGCTGCTTATGGCCGCCAGGTTGGCCGCGATTTCTTTTATCTGATCGACGGTTTTTCCCGGGGCGTATATAACCTCAGGGAATTTCTGGCGAAGGTGGCGGTGGGTATCAACCCTGGCAAAGCCGAGGTCCTTGAACGGCAGTTCCTTGAGCGCTTCGCAGGCGTCTTCGATGCTGATGTTTCCTGCCCTTACCGAGTTAAGAAGTTCTATTAGCTGTTCGCGCATAACATTTCCCCCCGTCATGAATTATGGTTGCAATTTTTCATTTAGACTTCCCTGGCGGTAACCGGCAAGGTCGAGGGCTGTGTAAGCGTAGCCGAGGCGTTTGAGTTCCTGGCTGATGACTGCAGCGGTGGACGGTTCTATTACCTGGGGGAAATACTGGGGCGAGACCTCCAGGCGGGCCAGTGAACCGTGATCCCGGACCCTTATTTGGCGTTCTCCCAGGACGGTAAAGAGGAACTCCTCGGCTTTTCTGACTCGCTCCAGGGCTTCCCGCGTAATAGGGGTGCCGTAAGGCAAACGAGTGGCCAAGCAAGGCCGGGAAGGTTTGTTCCAAACGGGGAGTTCAAGCCTTTGAGCCAGCATGCGGATTTCATTCTTGCCCAGTTTTGCTTCCTGCAGGGGACTCAAGATGCCCATTTCCCGGACAGCCTGGTAACCCGGCCTGTAGTCGGAAAGGTCGTCCAGGTTGGAGCCTTCAACTACCCGGGCCAGGTTATGTTTACTGGCAATATCAAGCAAGAGACCGAGAAGGTGTTTTTTGCAGTGGTAGCAGCGTTCCGGCGTGTTGGCCGTAAATTCCGGCTTGTCCAGGATGCCGGTGTGCATGACCAGGTGACGCGCACCCAGTTGTTTTGCCGTTTCCCGGGCTTCATCTATTTCTTCCGTGGTTACCAGTTCGGAGACAGCAGTAACGGCCAGAACTTGTGCGCTGCCTAAGGCTTGTAAAGCAGCAGCCAAAAGCAGGGTGCTGTCCACCCCGCCGGAAAAAGCAACCAGCGCGCTGCCTGCGTCCTGCATGATTTCTTTCAGCTTTAAAAGCTTATCCATTTGTCGCACCCCGTTAAAAAAACCATGAAAGGACAAACCCGTCGTTTTTGGGATGAACCTTCATGGTCGCTTCAAGACTTAATATATCATCGCCTGGTTGGTGGTGTCAACACTAACGCCCACACTCGCGGACGGACTGCTTGCCGAGACGGCGCATTGCCGCTGTGTCTCAGGCATAAAGTGTTTTCCTGGTTCATAATCTATAGCTGTATTCCACCAACGTTTTGTGTAGGATATTTAGTGCCAAATGTGGGTCAAGGAGGCTGTGACTGTGTTTTTGCGCCTGGGAGTGGTAATGGGACTTGTGGCCTTTATCAATATGGTTGATACCCTGGCCTTCGGAGCACGGCTGGCGGGGGTGAGAACCCGCAGCCCTTCGCTGGCCATGTCGCTTTTTAACATTGTGGCGCTGGCTTCCCGCACGGCAAACCTTGTGCAGCTGCCGCTCGTCGCCAGCATTGTTGACAGTTACTTGCAGACAGGAACAGGGATGGCGATCCTGCCTGTTTTCAGAAACATCCTGCTTGCCAGTTCCTTGGGCGTAATGCTGGGCATTCTCTTTATCCCCCTGGCCGTGCGGGCATTTACCTGGGGGATTATCAGGATGGAAAAAACCCGTTCTGTTCCGGTGGTTATATTTGGCTTTTTCCGGCCTGAAAACATTAAAAAAGCAGCCCATTTACCACTGGCAGGGCTTAAACACCTCAAAGCCATGGAATGGACCAGCCTGCCCAGAACCTTTATCATTACAAATCCTTTACTGGTCGCTATTTATTCCGTTGGAGTCCTCTCAGCGATTTATGCAGGATACCTCCTTCCCGATTACCGCCTTACGGCCAGCCAACTATCCGGAATCATCAATGGAATTGCCACCATCCTGTTGGTTACTGTGGTGGATCCGGTTTCAGCCATGATCCAGGACGATACCCTGAAAGGGAAAAGGAGCGAGAGCGAATTGAAGACGGCAATCGGCTTTTTGGCCGCAGGTAAGTTCGTGGGGACCCTGCTTGCCCAGTTTCTCCTGCTTCCTGCAGCCGGGGTCATTGTTTTTCTGACCCGGCTGATAGCGTGAAAAGGATCTGCTGATGTCATGATGTAATATCGCCTCGCCGTTCTGGTAAAGATAATGGTGAGGTGAAAAAATGAAAAGGAAAACAGCCGGTTTTTTGGTTCTTGCTGCCTTTGGGCTGGTCGCTTTATTGTTGTATTACGGCCGATACGAATTAAGACTTGTTCCCAATGAACCTCATTTGAGGCCGGAACTGAAAGAGCCATCCCCTGGGGAACTGGATGCAAGATTTATGCTGGCGGGTGGGCCGGAACGGGACAACAGGGGCTTCCCGCAAAGAAGGATTGTCGACCTTGCTTCCCTCTTCCCGAATCTTTTTTTGAGGGAAGGACCGCAAAAAATAAAGAAGGTCGCTCTTACTTTTGACGACGGGCCTGATTCCGTGTATACACCGCAGATCCTGGACATTCTCAATGCGGAGAAAGTTAAAGGAACGTTTTTTCTCATCGGGAACCGGGCAAGACTTTTTCCGGCGGTGGTGAAAAGAATGGTGAAAGAAGGCCACGTTGTGGGAAACCACTCCATGACACATCCCAATATAGCCAAGCTAAAACCGGAGCAGGTGAAAAAGGAGCTGTTAGAAGCGGAATCAGCCCTCAAAAATCTTATCGGCTACCGGACGGCGCTTTTTCGTTCGCCTTACGGGTCGCTTGAGCCCGAAACGGTAAAACTGATCGCCTCGTACGGCTATAAAGTTATTGCCTGGAATGTGGATTCTCTGGATTGGAAAAGCCTTTCCGCCGAGCAGGTGAAATACAATATACTCGAAAATGTAAAAGAAGGGAGCATCATCCTGCAGCATTCATCGGGGAGCGAAAAGGAAAACCTGACCGGTACGGTCGGCGCGCTGCGCGACGTTATAAAAACATTGAAAAAAGAGGGTTATGAGTTTGTAACCGTTCCCCAGCTGCTCAATATACCGTATAAGAAATAAAATAGGGGCCGCAAACAATGCGTAAAAAAATGATACGGTGTATGGCCCCTGTCGAAATAATGATGTACAATTAGACAAAAGATATAGAGGGAGGAGTCTGGCATGTATATCAGTACAAGGGATAATTATGAAAAAGTACCAGCCGCCCGCGCCATCAAACTGGGGATGGTTCCTGCGGGCGGGCTCTTTGTGCCGGTTGAGGTCCCGCGCCTTAAACTTGAGGATTTTCAAGCCTTAAAAGGGGCCAGTTACCAGGAAGTGGCGGAAAGTATACTCGCGTTGTACCTGGACGGCTATACGCGGCAAGAAATAAGGAACAGCATTGCACTGGCCTATAACGACAGGCGGTTTGACAGCCCGGAAATTGTCCCTCTGCAAAAAATCAACGATCAGACCTTTGTAATGGAGCTCTGGCACGGGCCCACCGCGGCTTTCAAGGATATGGCCCTGCAGGTTATGCCTCATCTCCTGTCGCAGGCTCTCGAAAAAGTTGGTTCGGACAGGGAGATCGTTATACTGGTGGCCACATCCGGCGATACGGGCAAGGCGGCGCTGGAGGGTTTCAAAAATGTTCCCGGCATTAAGATCGTGGTTTTTTTCCCGCACCAGGGAGTGAGCAAGGTGCAGGAACTGCAGATGACGACGACGGACGGTGATAATACATACGTGGTGGCCGTCAGGGGAAATTTTGACGACTGTCAGAGCGCGGTGAAAGAGATATTCGGCAGTGTGGAGTTTAACAGAAGGCTGGAAAAACACGGCTGGGAGCTTTCCTCCGCCAATTCCATCAATTGGGGCCGACTTCTGCCGCAAATCGTGTATTACGTTTACGCTTATCTCAATTTGCTTGAAAGAAAAGAGATAAAAGAAAACGAAAAGATCAATTTCGTTGTGCCAACCGGCAATTTCGGCAATATCCTTGCTGGGTGGTACGCTGCCGCGATGGGACTTCCGGTGAACAAACTCATTTGCGCATCCAATGAAAACAGGGTCCTGACAGACTTTTTCCACACCGGGGTTTATAACCGGGCTCGCCACTTCCTGCAAACGATGAGTCCTTCCATGGACATCCTCGTTTCCAGCAATCTGGAAAGATTCCTCTATGAAATCACTGGTCATGACGGGGAGAGGATTGCCCGGTGGATGAGCGAACTGAACAAAACGGGGCGTTTCACTGCGGACAGGGAAACAATGGAAGCCATCAGCAACTTTATCGCTGCGGGTTTTGCCAGTGAAGAAGAAACCCTGGACACAATTAGAAAATACTTCATCAGTACTGGTTATACACTCGATCCCCACACGGCTGTGGGCATGAAAGTTTACGAGAAGTATGTCGAGGAAACGGGAGATGGCAGCAAAACCGTGGTGGACGCCACGGCCAGTCCGTTCAAGTTTAATGCCAGCGTGCTGAAAGCCATCAAAGGAAGCGCGTCTGTGGAAGGTAAGGATGAGTTTGCCATCCTGCGGGAGCTGAGCGAAACCACGAGGCAGTCCGTTCACCCGGCCCTGCTTGATCTGGCCCAAAGGCCCGTTCGCCATGAAAGGGTGTGTGATAAAACTGCTTTGGAAGGAGAAGTGGAGAGAATCCTCGGAATCTAATTTCCTTCTTTGTTCCGGGGCATACGAGATAAAACTGGCCGACAAGTTAAATATATAAAGCAGTAATAAAATATTCTTAAATAATTTATGCAAGACTGCATATCGATTAAATATATAAGGCAAAACGAGAAGGCCTGCGTTTTAAACCCAGGCTTTTCTTTCAAGTGAGCACCGGTTATTTGCCGGCCAGTCCTGTTACCCTGGCCCGGCCCTTGTAGACTGAGATTTCCGCGTAAATAGGGTCGAAATCATGCTCGATGTTTTTCAGGTTAAGCCTGTTGATGGGGTATTCCAGCCGGACGTAATCCCCCTGGAAGAGGCTTCGCGGGTCTACCGGTTCAACTTTTAAGGTGATCCTTTCCCCACGCAGGATGATCAGCTGGTTGTTGAAGACCATTCCAGCCAGGATAGCCAGTTGGAGGAACAGGATTAGGATAAACAGCGAGGTTTTCTTTATGGTAAAAAATTTGTTGATCATTTTATTCACCTCGCTCCATCGATTTTAACAGGGCGCGTCTTTTATTGTGACGTTTATTGTATCATTTAAATAGCCGGAACCTTTTGGGCCGGAGTTTCGTCTGAATAATATTGGAGGTGCCTGGAGTGGGGCGATTGATACATATAAAAAGCCTGACCAAAAAATACCGCCTGGGACAGGATATTATTACCGCACTGGATAATGTCGATCTTGAGGTTTCCAGGGGGGAACTGTTGTGCATTCTTGGTACATCGGGTTCAGGGAAAAGCACTCTCCTCCACGTTATGGCCGGGTTGGAGCGCCCTACCAGGGGTAACGTTGTCTTTAGGGACATCAATCTCACCAAGATGAAGGAGAAGAACATGGCCACTTTCCGGCGCAGGCATATGGGTTTTATTTTCCAATCCTATTACCTGTTGCCCAGGCTCTCGGCCCTGGAAAACGTAGCCCTTCCCCTGGTTTTTGACGGGGTTGAGAAGAAGGAAAGAATGGAAAGGGCGCGTGATCTGCTTGTACAGGTTGGGTTGAAAGACCGCCTGAAGAATAAGCCGACGGAGATGAGCGGCGGGCAGCAGCAGCGGGTCTGTATAGCCAGGGCGCTGGTCAACAATCCAGAGGTCATTTTTGCCGACGAGCCGACAGGCAATCTTGATACAAAGACGTCTGCCGAAATCATGACGATTCTTACGGAAAAGGTGAAATCGTCCGGCGTTACGCTGATCATGGTGACGCATGACCTGGAGATAGCCGCTTATGCCGACCGTGTCGCTCATATGGTGGACGGAAAGATCACGGAAATAAAAAAGAGGAGCGTGCTGGCGTGAGAAAAAAGAAGCTGCGGTTTACCAAATACGTTATAACAGCCTTGGCAGCGGCATGGTTAATGATAGTCCCTTATTATATTCCCCTGGAGGCGGCTACCCTTGAAATCAACACAATTAACCCGATCATACTGATAGAGAAGGCCAGCATGGAGCAGGCCGTGGCAGGAAGCGAGTTCAGTTTGGGGATTTCACTCCGTAATATTTCCAACAACCCTGGATTTGATCTGGCGTTATCATTCAAGGTGGAAGGAACTGACGGACTGGCGCCTTTCAGCTTGGTATCCGGCCAGTCGACGGCCATTGAAAAAATCGAAGGCAACGAAGCAAGAACCGTTCTGCTCAGGTTTTCTGTCGATTCCGCAGCACAAAACAAGGATTATAAGCTGGTAGTCAGCCTGACGGGTAAAAACGCCTTGATGCAGGAGGTTGTCAATTCCGTCACGGTGATAACTGTACCGGTAACCTTTGATATAACCAAGCCGGTCCTGTTGGTAACTTGGATTGGAATAAACCCGGAGTACCCCGATCCTGCCGGGGAGTTTGATGTGAATATCAAGGTTGAGAACTTGAGCAAGACTACTGACGCGCGCAATATTGTAATGCTTCTGGAGGGTGCGGATAATTTTGAGGTCAGGGAGATCAGCAACAAGAAGAATATCGACAAACTTGGGAAAGGCGAGGAAAAAATCGTCACCTACCGGTTAAGAGCAAAGGACACGCGCAGCGATAACACCATCAAGCTGACCATGGAATTTGATTACCTGGGCAGCGAGTCCAGTAAAGCGGAAGAGACCCTCAATCTTCCGCTGCCCTGGGAGGAAGTAGGCATTGGCGCAACCCCCTGGGTGATTGTCAAAAAGTATACACTGTCGGCTGAAAAGGTGCTGGCCGGAAACACCGTGAACCTCAAACTGTTTATTGAGAACACAAACCAGCGGCCGGTGAAAAACGTCAAAATATCCCTTGGGGTCATCACCATCGAGGAGACCAGCAGCACCACGGGTACCAGAACAACCACCGGGGGCACGGTTTTCTCGCCGGTAAACAGCAGCAACAGCTTTTACTTGGATTCCATTCCGGGCAAGACGACAGTGGAAAAGGATATAGACCTGTACGTGGACCCCAATGCCGCCGCCAAAACCTACATCGTGCCGGTGGAGATAAAATACGAGGACCGCAAAGGCAAGACCCTGGAATGCGAAGAACTGGTCAATATACCAGTAACCCAGGAATGCAAGCTGAATGTGCTTTCAGTGCAGGTTCCTTCCCAGGGATTTGTCGGCCAGCCCATTCAATTGCAGGCGGAGTTTGTCAATGTGGGCAAAGTGGCCCTGAGTAATTTCATGGTGAACCTGGAGGGCGATTTTTCTAAAGAAAACGGGACTTATTACGTGGGCAGCCTGGATATTGGGGTGAATGATTTCTTTCAGGGGACGATCATCCCGCAGGCTGAAGGAAAACTGGAAGGGATGCTGGTGTTCTCGTACATTGACAACAACAACAAGGACGTGCGGGTGGAGAAACCGTTTTCGATAGAAATACAAGACCGCCCTGTTTTGCAGCCCGGCATGAACGGGGAGGCAGCAAAGCCGGGAATAACCGGTACAAGGACGGGAACGCAGGTAAAGGTAGGCACACCGCAGAAAGGCGGAATCCTGGCGTTTTTAAGAACCCATTGGTTTAACATACTGCTGGTTTTGTTTATTCTCCTGGAAACAGTGTACATCTGGCGGCTGAAAAAGAAAAAAACAGGTGAGGAGTTCTTTGATGAACAGGTTTGACCTTTTGGGGCTGGCGCAGAAAAACCTGTGGCGCAGGAAAATACGAACCATCTTGACTACCCTGGGTGTGGTAATCGGGACAACATCCATTGTGGTCATGCTTTCCCTGGGGATAGGTCTCAACGAAATGCAGCGCCAGAACATGGAGCGGTGGGGGAGCCTGACCATGATCCGGGTCCAGCAAGGGATGATTTTTGACGACGAAGGCAATCCCCTCAAAGAAGGAAAGCAGCTCAATGATGAAGCGGTGGAGGAACTGAAAGGCATGGAAGGTGTTGTGGCCGTATCCCCTGCTTATTATTTCGGAGGTGAGGCACGGTTCGGCCGGAAGAGGGGGAGCCTTACCCTCGTTGGCCTGGAGCCGGAAACCATGGCCAAGCTGGAATTTACTGCTTGGCAGGGAAGGCTGCTGGAAGAAAATGATAGAAACGTGATGGTTGTAGGTAAAGATGTGATCAACCGCTTCCGTGACGAGGCTTTTATCAGGATGATGAGGGAGGGCCGGATAACGGGGCAGCGGTTGACCCAGGGAGAGGAGCAGGACCCGTCAGAGATGCTTAACCAGCGCGTTTCGATGACCATGTACACGGGCAACCGGGAGAATAAAAGGCTGTTTAATTTCCTGGTGGTTGGAATCCTCGAAGGGGAAAGGACTGAGAATTCCAGCGAGGCCTTTGTTCCCATTGAGGACCTAAGGAGGATGCGCAGATACATGTCCACCGGAAACCAGGGAACAATAACCAGAGTCGTGCAGGGTAAAGCGATGGTTTCCAGGAGTGCGACGGGCATGGTTTCCAGCAGACAAAACGCTGCCCAGCGAGATCCGGACGCGTATGACTACATACTTGTGCGCGCCGGTAATGTTGAACAGTCGCGAGAGCTTTCCGAAACGATTAAAAAACTGGGTTACAGCACCTGGTCCATGGTTGACCAGCTTGAGGGCATTGAAAAGACTTCGCGAACCATACAGGCCATTTTAGGCGGCATCGGAAGCATTACCCTGCTGGTGGCGGCCCTGGGCATAACCAACACGATGATCATGTCTATTTATGAAAGGACCAGGGAAATCGGCATTATGAAAGTTATCGGCGCTTCCTTCCGGGACATCCACGCATTGTTTTTAGCGGAAGCCGGCTTGATCGGTTTTTTCGGTGGGGCTTTTGGCCTGGTGGTCAGTTATGTGGTTTCTTATGTAATTAACCAGTTAAGCCGAGATTTCATGAACAGGGGCATGCCTCCCGGCGCTGAAACTACCGGGATTTCATTGATACCGCCGTGGCTCGCGCTTTTTGCCCTGGCGTTTTCTGTTATGGTGGGGATAGCGGCGGGCTTGTACCCGGCTTATCGGGCTGTGCGGCTGAGCCCGATTAACGCGATTAGAAACGAATAATATGGCGAGGCGACTTGTCTTTTAGCTCCCGTCTTCGGGCTCGCCCATTAATAAACCCTGTGCCTGTGGCAGCAGGGTTTTATTAATGGATAAAAAACAAGAAAGGACGGGAGGAAGGCGGAATACCTGCGCTTTATTTGGTATACCGGTTGGCGAGGCTGCTGGCCGCGGTGGCAAAGGGTTTGATTTTCACATCGAAGCCCAGGCCGCTGACGCGGTTGACCATTTCTTTGATTAATTCTTTAGTAGGGCCGCTCTGCCCGATGTCGAGGTGGATTTCCAGGTCCAGATGATGCTTCAACCCGTGCGAAAGGATAGTGTCAAAGATCACATTGAGGTGGTCGGGTGTGAACATGTAGGCGACTTCAAGCGTGAAGGCCGTTTCCAGGCTTATTTTTTCTCGTAACGATTTTATATTGCGGGGGATTACCACTTCCCTGATAAAGCCGACGGCTCCTTTGCCCACCCTGTGTACAAGGATTCCCGTCACGAAATGAGACCTTGTTCTTACCTGCGAGTCTGTTCCGATGGCAATGCGGTAAGAGGCCGTAGGGTCGTCCTTGATGAAATTAAGAATCCTGTCAAACATTTCCTGGAAGCTCAAGTTTTCCTGCCGCGTGTTGCGAAATGTGTGGCCGGCCTTAGCCATGTTGACGGAATAAATGGCAATCACCTTCTAAGGTTTATTATTAATTATAGCACATGGTGCAACTCTTTATTATCGGAACCGAATAAGTTTTATTCGTAATTTCTGCCAACCGACGATAACAGCCTACCGTAAGAGGCGGCAGGCTGTCTCGATTTCCCGGAGGGTTCATTATGTATCAAGAATCAGGCTTCATTGCCAATTCTTTTTACGACATACGAAGCAACCAGGAAAATTGCGGCGATGTTGAGCAAGGCAATCATTGCTTCCTCCTCTGGTTAGTATAAAAATTTAGGACCACATTGTACTAAATGATTTTACTACTTATAATATGAGGTGTCAATAAAAATGCGGGTAAAAAAGTGGTGAATATTTCGGATGTGCCTTCTGTTGATAGCCTACCAGCATCATCCTGCCTATTCCTTGGTCATAGCGGCTAACAGGGACGAGTTCTATGAACGTCCTACTGCTGCCGCCCGCTTTTGGGAGGACTGCCCGTGGATTCTCGCCGGGCGCGACCTGGAACAAATGGGAACCTGGCTTGGTATAACCCGAAACGGGCGTTTCGCGGCTGTTACGAATTTTCGCAATCCAGCCTTAAACATGGAGGGGGCGAAGTCGCGGGGCGAACTGGTGAGCCGCTTTTTGCGCGAAAACCAGCAGCCCCGGAAGTACCTGGAAACGGTGAGAGACGAAAGGGGACTCTATAATGCTTTTAATCTCCTGGTGGGAGACAGGAATTCGCTGTTTTATTACGGTAAGACTGAAAACCGGATCAGAAAGCTTAGTCCTGGCGTTTACGGTTTAAGCAACAGCCTGCTTGATACCCCGTGGCCCAAAGTGGTCAAAGGGAAAAACGCCCTGGAAAAATACTTGCAGCTAAGTGGCAGCATTGATCCAGAGCCCCTTTTTAGCATTCTGGCTGACGGGAAGCCGGCTCCGGACGAGGAACTCCCTTCTACCGGGGTAGACCTGGAGTGGGAACGCCTTTTGTCTTCAATTTTCATAGCTGGCAAGAATTACGGAACACGTTCATCGAGTATAATCACAATGGATAGGAAGGGACACGTTGTCTTTCTTGAGAGGAGTTTCCACACTCACAACCCCAAAGAGTGGGAAGAAGTCGTTTTCGAGTTTGATGTATCAACTCCTTAATTACGAAACAGGGGTGTTTAAATAATGGCGAAAAAAACAAAAAGGATCAGTGCTTCCGACCTTCTGTTCCTTATTTTGATGATGGCCTGGCTCTATGAGCTTGACCTGACGCGACTCACACCGGCTAGGTATGCCGGGCTGGCCGCAGCCGTTATTTGGTTTGTTCTTTTTTTTGAGCTAATTGCTATGTTCAGGGGGCCAAACAGCACAAGCGTTGAAAGGAACG
>JANLFJ010000012.1 GCA_024655825.1 Peptococcaceae bacterium
CTTGATTTGCGATTAGAAAATCATAAAAATAGCTTACATCGCAAAAAGCTCATAATAATAATGTCGGCTAATAGGAAATCTGTATGTTATAATTATCTGCAAGCATGGTTTAAATAGTTGGGATACGAGGAGAGAAAGTCAATGAAAAGGGTAATTATTGCACCCGACTCTTTTAAGGAAAGCATGACTGCCGTGCAGGCGGCAAATAAGATTAAGGAGGGTTTTACAAGAGTCTTTCCGGAGCTGGAAACAGTACTTGTGCCGATGTCGGACGGCGGAGAGGGTTTTACTGAAACCATGGCGGCGGCGACAGGAGGCCGTATCCACAAGTGCATGGCAACGGGGCCTCTGGGCGCGCCCGTGGAGGCGTGTTATGGACTGCTGGGCGACGGCAAGACGGCGGTGCTGGAGATGGCCACAGCCGCCGGGTTGGCGCTTGTTCCGCCGGAAAAAAGAAACCCGCTGTTCACGACGACTTACGGGGTTGGGGAGTTGATACTTCATGCTGTTGATGCGGGAGCTGCGGTGGTGATCGTCGGCATTGGCGGCAGTTCGACCAATGACGGCGGCGCCGGTATGGCGCAGGCGCTCGGGGCGAAACTTTTGACGGAAGATGGCCGCGAAATCGAGCGCGGCGCGGCCGGGCTCCAAAAGCTGCACCGGATTGACACGGGAGATTTTCGTATTGATTTGAATAAGGTGAAAGTATTGATTGCTGCCGATGTGGACAATCCGCTGTGCGGTCCAAGGGGAGCGTCTTATGTATATGCCAAGCAAAAGGGAGCAACGCCGGACATGATACCTGTGCTGGACCAGGCTTTGTTCCATTATGCGGGGATTGTGGAGCGGGATCTTGGTGTAGACATTAAGGAAATACCCGGGGCGGGAGCAGCCGGCGGGCTCGGCGGGGGAATGGCGGCTTTTTTGGACGCCGAAATCAAGTCAGGGGTGGAAATCGCTTTGGAAATGGTTAAAATGGAAGAGCTGCTTAAAAAGGACGTGGACCTGGTTATAACCGGCGAAGGGCAAATAAACCGCCAGACCGTTTACGGCAAGGTGCCTGTCGGGGTGGCCAGGCTGGCCAAAAAATACCAGGTCCCTGTTATTGCCTTGGTGGGTTCTGTTGGTGAAGGGGCGGAAGAAGTATTGAACAACGGGATTGACGCATATTTCAGCATCGTTCCCCGCCCCTTGACCCTGAAGGAAGCCCTGGAAGAAGGGGGAGCTTTTCTGGCCGATCAGGCTGAACAGGTTGCCCGTGTGCTCAGATTAAAGGGAATGTGATCTATGAAACCATGCTCAGACCGATATATTATTTTTTAATTAAATAACATCCTTGAAGGATGTTATTTAGCCAGGGAGGCCTTGATTATTTTGGCCGCCTCTTCCCTGGAAGGCACTTTCCCCAAAAGCTTCACTTTTCCGTCAATGATCAGGGCGGGGGTCATCAATATGCCTGTCTGAGCTATTTCATTAATATCGGAGATTTTGCCGATCGATGCGTTCACGTTCATTTCCTGTACGACCTCACGGACGATTTCTTCAAGTTTTTTGCATTTGGCTCATCTGGTGCTCACGATCTTGATTTCCATAAAAAAACACCTCTCTTCAATGCGTAATCACATGACTTAAGAGCAGCAGCATGCCGGGACTTTCCTTTCGCCCGTGTCGCCGAAATAGCTGATAGCTCCTTGGGGGCACTTTTTCTGGCAGCCCCTGCAGCCGTCGACGCAACCGTCCGGGTTAATAACGGAGGGCAGGCTCTTTTCCTTGTCGTAGACGCCGTGAGTGCAGTAGTTTACGCATATCATACACTCACTGCAAAGGGAATAGTCTATAACGGGGTACCAGTTTTTTGCCATTCTATCCATCTCCTCGCTGTAAATTATATAAATAAATTCTTATATAATTATATCACCTAGATTATATTACGCAACCGGATAAAAAAAAAGCAATACCGGACGAGGGTGAATAATTTGTTTCTTGATTGATGCCGGTAATCCGGTTCGGGTTCCATTTTGACCCTGCACAGTACTGGGCTCCGTGATTGGTTTTTTAACCGGTATTATCGGGTTAGGCGGCGGGTATGCTTTAGTGCCATCGTATCTCTATTTGTTTAAGGCGCCTATGAGATTAGCCATAGGAACGTCAATGGCCTCGTTTATTTGGATGGCGCTGGTTGGCGCTGGTTTTAAGCTTTATGAGCAAGTGGTGAATATCCCCGTAGCTGTTACTCTAGGTATTGGCGCGGCCATCGGCGCCGTATACGGCGCCAGGCTCGTCGCAAAATTCAAGCCGGCTACGCTGAAGACCTTTTTCGGGGCTTTGTTCTTGTATGTTTCGCTAAAATACATTTTAATTTTCTTTGGCATTTTCATTTAAAAGTCTTCTGCGCGAGTATTCAACCCGTAACCCGCACAATTGTGATAAAATGCTTATATAGCATAATGCAATTGTGTGGTGAGTGTGATGGATTTCCGGCAGATTGAAGCATTCCTTCATGTATCCAGGCTGAAGAGCTTCTCGAAAGCGGGCGATGCGCTGTATTTGACCCAGCCGACCATAAGCGCGCATATCAATTCCCTGGAAAGCGAACTGGGAGTAAAACTGTTCGACAGGTCCAGCAAAGATATCACGCTTACCAGGGCCGGGGAAATATTCTACGATTACGCTGTTGATATGATCAATACACGGGATACGGCCGTATTCTCACTAAACGACTATACCCGGCGGATCGAAGGGCGGCTGGAGGTCGCTTCGTCGACCATCCCGGCGCAGTATTTGCTGCCCGGGGTCATTAAAGCTTTCTCCCAAAAGCACGCAAATGTTAAGTACTCCTTGGTCCAGATGGACACAAGAGAGGTTTTGGAGAGGATTCTGGAGAAGGAATTTGAAATCGGCGTGGTGGGGTCCCGGCCGGATGGAGACAAAATGGTTTGCCGCCTGTTGTGCGAGGATGAACTGGTCCTTATCGCCCCCAGCGATGACAGCGTGTTCAGCGGCAAACGCTCGGGGACGCTCTCGATGCAGGAAATCGAGAGAGAGCCTTTTATTATGCGGGAGTCTGGCTCGGGGACCAGAAAGGAGTTTGAAAAGGCCCTGCAGAACAAGGGATATGACCCCGGGCGGTTAAAAACCATTGCCCAGGCAAACAGCACGGAGGCAGTGATTCAGGCCGTAAGGCAGGGAGTGGGGGTCTCCGTTGTGTCTTCCTTGAGCATATCGGATTATGTGAATCTCGGTTTGATCCGTGCGTTTCGAATAAAGGACCTGGAACTAAAACGGGCGTTTTATATGGTTACGGTTAAAAACAGGCCGCTGTCACCCGTAGTCCAGGCTTTTAAAGAGTTTTTAACGAGTTATTTCCAGGGAAAGACCGCGGGCAATTTGCAAAAGGCGGCTGGAGAAAAGAAAAAAACTTAATGCAGAAACGGGCCGGCCCTCCAGGCTAGCCCGTTTTAGTTATCTTATGCAAGGCCTCGATGGCAAGGGCAATTTCTTTTCTTGTATTGAAATGACTGAAACTGAAACGCACCGTGCCCCCAGGATAGGTTCCCAGGGTCTTGTGAGCAGAAGGGGCGCAGTGCATGCCTGAGCGGGTCATAATACCGTAAGTTTTGCTAAGCTCATAGGCCACCTCGCTGTTGTCTTTGCCCGGGAAATCAAGCGATACTACGGCCGTTCTTCCTTCTGGGTCTTCCAGACCCACACACCGCGCCTTGGGCAAGTTCCCGGCTTCTTTAAGGAACTGGGCCGTCAATTCAAACTCTGTTTGCCTGATGCTTTCCAACCCTTCCTTTTCCAGGTAGCTCAAGGCGGCGTGGAGACCGAACAGTCCCGGTATGTTCGGTGTCCCGGCTTCGTATTTGTCCGGCATGAACGGCGGCACTTCCTCCCTGTCCGACAGGCTTCCGGTGCCGCCGCTGATAAGGGTGTCCAGGACAGGAACAAGACGGTCGGAAATGATAAATCCCCCCGTGCCCTGCGGACCTAAAAGTCCTTTATGACCTGTAAAAGCCAGTGCGTCCAGGCCGGACTTTTGAAAATCTATCTCAATGGTTCCCGCTGTCTGGGCGGCATCGACCAGGAAAAACGCGCCGTTTTTCCGGCAGGCAGCACCGACCGCTTCCAGGGGCAGGATGGTACCGCAAACGTTGGAGGCGTGCGCTATGATCACCGCTTTCGTATTGTCCCGGAAAGCTTTCGTTATGTTTTCCGGATCCAGTCTACCCAGCCGGTCGCAGGCAGCCCTGGTGAACTGTACCCCCATTTCGGCGACTTGGGAAAGGGGCCGCATAACCGCGTTGTGTTCCATGGAGGACACGATGCAGTGGTCGCCGGGTTTGAGAAGCCCTTTAATCAGGAAATTCAAGGCCTGGGTTACATTCAGAGTAAAGACCACGTTGTCCGGTTGGGGAAAGTTAAAAAGCCGGCACAGTTTTTCCCTGGTTTCCAGGACAATCTCTTCTGCCGAGAATGCGCTGGCATAGCTGCCTCTTTTAATGTTACATCCCACGTTTTCCAGGTAGTTTTTCATTTTTTCCACTACACCGGGCGCCTTGGGGAAGCTGGTGGCCGCGTTATCAAGGTATATAAAATCACGGGGCGCGCTCATTTGGTTTTTCTCCTTTCCGGTTAGTCTCTCTCCTCATTTTACATTATTGACGTGCGATTTGTGTTCGGGTTACCCCTTTCGATAGATAATTCAAATACCTTCTTGCGGTCGCATAGACAGATACAATCAAAGTTAATCCTCCGGAGCACTATAATAGAATCATGACTATAGAAATTGGGAGTGATGGGATTTGGACGATAAAAGAGGGATCGTTTTAGCAGGCGCGGTCATAGGCGCGCTTGCGGTTGTCCTGGTACAGGCGGGCAATGCCGTCAATTACGGGATCTGCATAGCCTGCTTTATTCGCGATACGGTGGGGGCATTGGGGCTCCACAGGGCCGAGGTTGTGCAGTATATCAGGCCGGAACTGCTGGGAATAGGTCTGGGCGCTTTTCTTACGGCCGCAGTCAAGAAGGAATTCTCCCCGCGCGGCGGATCGGCGCCGTTAATACGTTTTATCCTGGGTTTTTTTGTAATCATCGGTGCTTTAATGTTCCTGGGCTGTCCCCTGCGGATGGTCCTCAGGCTTGCCGGGGGAGACCTCAATGCTGTCTTTGGGCTGTTGGGCTTCATCGCCGGCATTGTCACCGGCATCCAGTTCTTGAACAGGGGCTTTAGCCTAAAAAGGACGTATGCGCTTTCCCAAGCGGAAGGGTATGTTTTTCCGGGCATAAACCTGGTCGTCCTTGCATTGCTGACGGCTACGCCTCCGTTTATCTTTTTCAGCGTTAAAGGACCGGGAGCCGCTCATGCGCCGCTTTTGATTTCCCTGGCCGCCGGTCTGGTTGTGGGGGCTGCCGCGCAAAGAACAAGGCTTTGCATGGTCGGCGGGATCAGGGACGCTGTTCTTTTCCGTGAATGGCATCTTCTCCTGGGCTTCCTGGCCATATTCGCCGCCGCTTTGGCTGGCAACCTGGCGGTGGGCAAGTTCAACCCCGGCTTTGCGGGGCAATCCATCGCCCATACAGACGGCCTGTGGAATTTTCTGGGCATGGCTTTGGCCGGTTGGGGGTCTGTCCTGCTGGGCGGCTGCCCGTTGAGACAGCTCATCTTGTCCGGGGAAGGGAACATCGACTCCGTGATTGCCGTGCTGGGCATGGCGGCAGGAGCGGCCTTCGCCCACAATTTCAACCTGGCTTCTTCGACCAACGGGCCCACCTTTAATGGGCAGGTGGCCGTAATCATTGGCTTTGTGGTGGTGTTTGCCGTCGCTTATTTCAATATGGACAGAAGCCCGGCGGTAAAAATGAAGGGAGGAATAAAAGTTGACTCTAATGCAGGTTGACGCAAGAGGTATGTCCTGCCCGGAACCGTTATTGATGACCAAAAAGGCTATGGGCGAATCGCCGGCAGGTTTCCAGGTCATTGTGGACAATAATACGGCCCGGGAGAATGTCAGCAGGTTCGCCCGAGGGAACGGCTACCGGGTTAAGGTGGAACAGGACGGCAACGATTATGTTTTGACGATAACCAGGGAATAGGCAGGCGGGTGGTTCGATGGAATACCTGGCCACCTTTCACACCCACTCCGGGGCGTTGAAATATTGCCGGTACCTGCAGGGGAAAGGGATTGCGGCTGAAACCATGCCCGTGCCCCGCAGGTTCAGCTCCAACTGCGGCATTGGGGTCAAATTCCGGTTGGACGGCGATATAAACGATTTCATCAGCGAGGACATCGAAAGACTTTTCCAAATAGACCAGCCTGAAGCCAGGCAGATTTACAGCAGCCTGGAATGACGGGCAAAAGGGAAAAGAACCTGTCTACCGGGAGGTAAACAGGTTCTTTGCTTTTTCCTAACATCTTAAAGTGGCGGCCAGTCTTTTGGGGTTTAACAGCAAACCCAGCGCAGCGTCAATGTGGCTGACGACGACATCCGCCTGCTGGAGCGTTCGGGCGGAACATCCTTCCGGCCCCATGACCACGATGCCCAGGTGGGATTTCTCGATCAACAGCCTGTCGTTTGCACCGTTGCCTATCGCCACAATTTTTTGGGGGGCGAATCTGTTTAGGTATTGCGCTTTTTCTTCGGCATGGTTGCCGCTTTTCAGGACGTGCACAGTGACCGGCAGGAGTTTGCATTGTTCCTGAACGGTTCCAAAGGTATCGGAGGTCAGGATGTGGATTTCAAGAAGGTCTGACAGGGCGGTTAAAGCTTCGCGGGTGGACTGGAGAAGCATTCCATCCAGGGCCAGCGTCCCATTGTAATCAAGCACGAGAATTTCAAAGTTTTGCCGTCCCAAGCCGGGTATGTCGACTTCGAGCATGGAACTCCCCCCAAAACCAATCCTAATACAAGCCCTGCAAAATAAGGGTTTGATCTTGATTGCCTGTTCCCTATTCGTTCAGCTTAATAATCTTGATAAGCAGCGGTAGGGCAGCCAGCTGGGCTAAAACGGATACCGCTATCAAAGCTGGTATCGAAATATCATAAACGATCCCCAGCAAAGCGCTTCCCATAAACCAAAAAAGCCCGTACCCGGCGTTAAACAGGCCGTATGCCGAGCCTCGTTTGTTCAAGGGAATCATTTCCGCTATAACCGCTCTCATGATCGACTCCTGGGCGCCCATACCAATTCCCCACAAGACCATTCCGATAAGAGCGAAATAGAAACTTCCCCCAAACACCAGCGGGGCAAAAAACATGGAGAAGGCCGCCGCGACGATCAAAACCGCAAGCCCATACCGGTCGAACAAACGGCCCAAGATCAGGGCCGCCAGGGCGTCAACGCCCATGGCCACAGCGTAAAAAATGGGAATCAGATTATCAGCCGCCATTGAGATTTTTTTGAAATGAAAGGCAATCAATGGATAATCCACATATCCAAAAGCGATGAAAGCAACTGCCAGAAGATAAAACCAGTACTTTTTCGGGAAACGGCTGTATTCAATTTTATCAATCGACTTTTCAAAATCACGGGGATTTGGGTACAGGAGCCTTGCCGTTGCAAGTACACTGATTGCCAAAACAGCGGGGACGGCGAGCACGGCAAAACCGCTCTCGTACCGGCCGTTGATAACCATAACCAAAGAGACAATTAAAGGTCCTAACATTGCTCCAGTTTGGTCAAGGGCTTCATGCAGCCCGAATCCCCATCCCCTGCCGATTTCTTTTGTGGCATGGGAGAGCATGGTGTCACGGGGTGGAACGCGGACCGCTTTGCCTATTCTTTCAGCCATCATCAGAATGGCGGCAGTTTCCCATCTTCCGGCTAAAGCCAACATTGGAACAGCGAACAAGTTTAAAAAATAACCGAAAAACGTGATGAACCAGTACTTTCCCGTTCTGTCGCTTATATATCCAGACAGCAGTCTCACGCCGTAGCCCAATAATTCGCCCAGCCCGGCGATGACGCCAACCGCTGCGCCGCTTGCTCCCAAAACGGCAAGGTAGGGGCCGATAATGCTGCGGGCTCCCTCGTAGGTCATATCGGCAAATAAACTAACCACGCCTAATAATAAAACGAATTTGAGGGGCTTTTTGACTCTGCTTTCTTCCTGCGCGCCGGACATAACTTTAACTCCTTAATATTTCTTAATGCTCATCGATGGGCTCCATCAACATTAAATAATATATCACAAAATATAAACCAAAAACAATTAAAACAAATCTATAGCCTAAACGCGGCTGTTTCTTGTATAATATAACCATACAAATAGGTGATGGAGCTCACCATAAACGCGATAAGGCTAATAGCTCCTACCCGTAAGTCATACGGGCGGGAGCTTTTTGTTTTGCCAATAATTAAAAGGGAGATTGGTATGTTGTCTAGTAACATTGAAAGCGCGGAAAAACTGTTGTCAAAACTGGAAGAGCTCAGGGAGCTTTGCGGTCCCGGCGACTCTCCCGTGCTGATCAAACAAATTGAAGAAACGATAGAAAGATTAAAGGAAAAGAAATTCGTGCTGGTGGTTGTTGGACAGTTTAAACGGGGCAAATCCACCTTGATCAACGCTTTGTTAGGCCAAGAACTGCTGCCCAGCGCCGTTGTCCCCCTCACGTCCATTGTTACGGAAGTTTCTTTCGGGGAGCGGGAGCAGGCCGTCATACATTTTCAAAATGGTTCGCCTGTGGTAACGGAAATAGATGATTTAGGCAATTATATTACGGAAAAGGGGAATCCTTTTAACAAAAAGAAGGTGACCAAAGCCGAAGTTAAGATTAAGGCCGATTTTTTGCGGAACGGGATCGTGCTCGTTGACACCCCGGGGATCGGGTCGACTTTTGTGCATAATACGGATGAGGCTTACGCATATCTTCCAATGGCTGATGCCGTGGTCTTCGTTTTGTCCGCCGACCCGCCCATCAGCCAGGCGGAACGTGAATATTTGCATGAGATAACCAAACATGTGCGCACTGTTTTCTTTGTCTTAAACAAGATTGATGCTCTTGACGCGGACGAAACCGAGGAAGCTTGTTCCTTCAACAAGAATATTGTCCGGGAAATTACCGGAAAGGACGTGGAGTTTTATTCGCTTTCCGCCAAACGCGCCCTTAAAGCAAAACAAAAGGGGTGTGCTGGCGAGTATAAGGAAAGTGGATTAATGAGTTTTGAAGAGCGTTTAAAGGAGTTCTTTTACGCCCAAAAGGCGCATGAATCGCTGGCGGCGGCTGCCAAAAGGACGGCTGGCATCATTGACCAGCTGTGTTATCACCGCTCGCTGGAACTCAGCACTGCACGCCTGTCCCTGGAAAAACTGCAGGAAAAACAACGAATATTTCTGGACAAACTGCACCAGATCAACCGCCTGAAAGAAGACAACGACATCCTCCTCAAGGCCGAGACCACTAAATTGATAAAAATAATCCAGGAAGACCTGGAAAACACAAACGCTCCTCTTATTGCCGACACGAAAGAGATTATCAAGGCCCATTACCAGCGAGTGGCGCGCTTGCCTGTCCTGCAAGAGTACAACGAATTAAATACTGTCGCCCAAAAAAACATTGCGGAATTCTATGACGGCTGGAGGAGCGATGAGGAAAGAAAAATTCAAGATATTTACGGGAAAATGCTCCAGCGATACACGCAAGCGGTAAACCAGGCAATTGAAGAAATTCACAGCCTTGTAAGGGAGCTTTTCGAAGTCCGGATCGATATTGACAGCGATATAAAGCCCATTGTCCCTTCACTGGACTTTTATTATAAATTTACAGAGAAAGTCGAGTTAATGAATTTGTCCTTGCTGGCTCTTGCTTCACTGCTGCCGAAATTTATTGTCCGCCCTTCTTTTCGCAAACGGAACCTGGAAAATATCGAATGGGATGTGGACCGCACCTGTGGCCGGCTTCAGGCGGACTATTCGGAAAGGGTCATGAAAAGCGTCCAGGCATATACCAGGCAGCTGGGCGAACAGTATGAAACCGTTCTGGCCGCCATTCGCAGCATTATTGAGCGGGTTGTGAAACTCAAAGAAAAAACGGAGAAGGAACAAGGAGAACATATGAGGAAATGCGAGGCGGATGTGGAGAAACTAGAAAGTATTAAGAAACAATTGTTACGGTGATGGAGTTCACCATAAACCACTGCCGCGCAGTTAATGACTCCTGCCCAAGATGCTTATGAAAGGAGGCAAAGACAATTTATTTCTAAAACAATCCAGTGCCAGCAGTTTAAAATTTTGAAACGGAGGTATGAATTGATAGAGCACAATTACCTGGTAGCCGCGCAATGGTTGTTCTGCGCTCTTGTTGCCAGTCTAATTTCCATTCGCGTCGGCATTTCGGTGGCTTTGATCGAAATAATGGTGGGAATAATGGCAGGGAATATTATCCAGCTAGAAATTACTGAATGGGTAAATTTTCTGGCCGGGTTTGGAGCCGTTATTTTGACTTTTATGGCGGGGGCTGAAATTGAACCGAGGACATTGAAAGAACACTTCTGGGAGAGCATCATCATCGGAACATTGGCTTTTCTATTACCCTTTTTAGTCTGCATGGCAGGAGCATATTATGTGTTTCACTGGGACCCGAATGCTTCCAAGATTGCCGGCATCGCTTTATCGACAACTTCCGTGGCGGTTGTGTATGCTGTCATGATTGAGAGCGGGCTGTCATCAACTTCGCTTGGGCAGGCTATACTAGCCGCTTGCTTTGTCAATGACCTTGGCACTGTTTTGGCGCTTGGTTTGTTGTTTACAGGTTTCACCATGAAACTCCTCATGTTTTCGATAGTTTTGGTAGTCACCGTGCTGGTTAGCACACCATTAGCCTCTAGGATATTTCAAAAATACAGCGGCAAAGTCAGTGAACCCGAAATAAAATTCATCTTTTTCGTGCTGGCATTGCTGGCTTATGCAGCCTTGTACGGCGGCAGCGAAGCGGTATTGCCGGCTTATATCCTGGGGATGGTCATGGCAGGTTTTTTTACTATGTACAAAGCAACACTTCACAAAATCCGGGCCATAATCTTCACGGCTTTTACGCCGTTCTACTTTATTAAAGCCGGTATTCTTGTTTCCTTTAACGCGTTGGTTGCGACGGCGGGAGCCATTTTAGTCTACCTGTTGTTTAAAACACTCGCAAAATTTATTGGAGTGCTGCCGACCACAAAATATTTTGGTTACGGCAAAAGACGGGGAATCTATACCACCCTTTTGATGAGCACCGGTTTAACTTTCGGCACGATCTCGTCCTTATATGGTTACACGCATCATTATATAACCAGGGATCAGTACAGCGTGCTGGTGGCCGCAGTAATCCTGAGCGCCGTTGTGCCGACTCTGATTGCCCAAAAGTTTTTTTATCCAATGCCTAATGGAAACGATAATGTGGATTAATGCGGATTAAAGATTGGAGGTATTAGCTAGCTTGAAAAATAACTCAACGTAGTTTAAAAATGGGCGCACTTAAATAAAGGTACTATTATCCTTTGAAAATTTAATAGCTGTAAGTTTAAGCCACAGAAATGTCAGTAGCTTTTATCACACCATTGGAAACGAGGAGTTTTACAGCCTGTTTAATTGCTTTCTCCTTCTGTTTTTCCAGCATTTCTTGTGGCATGTCAATTTTGTACAAATCGCTTGGATTCCACTCTTCGCCGGTAACAAACATATTGTATATAGCGGTGAGTATCATCCTTGCGATAGCAATAATGGCTCTTTTTTTGCCCCTCCTTTTATAAAGACGTTCGTACTTGATTTTGTAGTAAGGAGCCTTATCCGATTTCACGGCTGCATGGGCAACTTGCACCAATGCAGGTTTGAGGTAGACACCGGCACGTGTAATCCGGACAGATTTCTTCTTACCGGCAGATTCGTTGTTGCCCGGGGTTAGTCCCGCCCAACAACACAAACGCTTGGAGTTGGCAAACTGAGACATATCTGTGCCAATCTCGGAGATGATGGTGATGGCAGATTCCCTATCAACTCCGGGAATGGTACAGAGTAGACTAATGGCGCTTTCATAAGGAGCAACCATTTTGTCTAACTTTTCATCCAGCTTGGCAATAGACTGTTGGACGAATTCCAGATGGGAGCGGACCATTCCGATACGTTCCTTTTGTTCCTGGGTCATCTGGTATCCTTCAATGGATTCAATCACGGTATCTGCTTTTTTCTTCAAGGATTTGTGAAGAAGGGACGAACAGTGTACCGGGTCAAAGGAATCAGAGGAAACCAAGTAGTCCGTGATGGAAGAGGCAGATTTGCCAAACATGTCGGAGACGACAGCATCAAGGGCTACATTGCAAACAGTGAAAGCATTTTGAAAACGGTTCTTTTCACTGCTTTTACAGCAAACAAGTTTGTAACGGTATCGGGTGTATTCACGAAGAATACGGATTGGTTTGTCGGGGATATAACTTCCCGGGACTAAACCGAGGCGGAAGAGGTCTCCGATCCACTTGGAATCTTTCTTATCATCCTTGTTTCCTTTTACAGCCTTCACCCATTTGGGGTTGGCGACAGTGATACGGATGGTATCTTCCAAAAGATTGTAGACTGGGACCCAATACTTCCCGGTGGATTCCATGCAGATGTCAAAGCAGTTGTTGTCGATTAACCACTGTTTAAACTGTAAGATGGAATTGTTGAAGGTGGAAAATCGCTTTTTTGAGTAATGTGGGACGATTCCCTGTGTAGTAATGAGCGTGGCGACGAGAAAAGTCTTATGAACATCGACGCCGCAGCAGATAGGGTAAACAACTTTCATGGCCCAACCTCCTTTGAGAAATTAGTAGTTGAGGAGGAAGACATTGACTGAATCACCACACATTTAACGAGAAGCTAAAGCAATGATTAGCTTGCGGTCTTATAGAGCCACTTATTTGTGCTTGAAAGGTGATTCTTACACTGGTTAATATACTGATTTAAGCTGAGAAGAGCAGTCTACGACTCACCCCACCGTGCTTTGTAGTATATCTTCGCCCCTCAGCTTAATGATAACAAAGTGGTGAAAACCGCACACTATTTTTTCATTACTATTTGTGCCGCCGGCGGTAGCGGCGGAATGGAGGTTAATATGTCTTTTCGCAAAATAGTTATTGGGTATGACAGTTCGGAATACAGCAAGAAAGCTCTTGATACCGGCCTGGTTATGGCCCAAAAGCTGGGCTCCTCGCTGGTGGTAGTGACGGTGTTGAGAAATCCGGAATTCAGCGCGACCATAGATGAAATAGACGAGTCTTTCACCCACGCGGAAAAACAGGTTCGACCGTGGCTTGACGAATTGAAAAAAGTATACTCGGCTCAAGGAGTAGAGATTGAGACCGCTATTTTAAGAGGACATCCTGCGGAAAGCATCGTCAAATTTGCAGCGGAGTGCAAGGCGGATTTGATCATCGTGGGGACTCGCGGCATTGGCGGGTTTAAAAGTCTGGTCATTGGTAGTGTGGCCCAAAAAGTGGTCAGTTACTCGAAAATACCGGTGTTGGTCGTCAAATGATTTGAAAGAAAGGAGTGAGCCGGTTGGATTCCTTTGCCGATATAAAGGAATTGCTGAAACAACCGTATTGCCCGGTCTGCTTTTATATAAACGAGTCTTTGGACAGGCAGTTTCGCTGGCTTTTCATTGAATACCGCTCTTCAGCCCCCTTTATTAAGAGGCTGGCCGAAGGCGGCTTGTGCCCGGTTCACTCCTGGCAAATAATTAACGGGCCGCATGGTAAGGAGATGTCGTTCGCCTACAGGGCTGTAATAAAACATTATGGGAACGTGTTGAGGCACTTAAAAGATAATATTGGAAAGAGTATAAGCGAACAAAAGGGGATTAAACGGTTTTTTTCGTTTTTATTTCCAGATAAAAAAGAAGATCTAATAAAGAAACAAAAACGCAGCTGCCCATTTTGTGATTCCCGAAAAATTTCGGGCGAATATATCATAGACAGGTTGATCAAAAGCCTGGACGATGAGGAGAACGTGCGCCTGTACAGAAAATCGCCGGGACTTTGCCGCAGCCACCTCTTTGAAGCCCTGGAAGCCTGTGACCACAGCAAGAAAATGGTCCTGCTGGGGGCGGCAATAAAAAATATCGAAGAAATCAGCGCCGATTTAGACGAGTATTTCCGGAAAACGGATTACCGATACAGCCACGAGCCCAAGGGTAAAGAACAAGAAGCCTGGTTGAAGGCAATGTTGATGTATGATGGTTATATGGAGATTGGAAAGAAATTTGGACAGTGTTGAATATTTTATCAGAAGTAGTATAATAGGCTTTGAAAACTCCGTTAGGTGAGGTTACTATACAAAAAGATGCTACTACCCTGAAACATCGAGAGATGCCAAAGGGTCAGCAGGCAACATCGGCTTAAGGTGTTACCTAATGTAGCTGGGGGAAACCCTACGTTGTATAGTGCTAAAGCTTTTACGAGGGGGAAAAGACGGTCATTACACCTTTTTTCCTCACCCGCTAACGGAGTGGGGATTTTATGTTTTAGGGAGGTGATTTATATGGACCCTGGGCCTGATCGAACTACACAAAAAATCAAATACCGGCGAGGTCCGCTGCATATAAATCGCCAATTGCGGCGAACCTCCTAATATTAGGAGGGAGAATCATGCTAAAAATCTACAAAAGTGGAAACGAAGACGAAATATTTGAAGTCCGGAACTTTGAAAAAGGAACGTGGATTAATCTGGTCAACCCTTCCGAAGAGGAAATAAATATCGTCTCGGCGCATACGGGCATTTACAATGAATTCATCAGATACCCGCTTGACGAAGAAGAACGACCCCATATCGAATTTGAGGATAACCAGCTGTTGATACTGATCAACGTTCCGGTGATCCGGCATAGAGACGTTATTTACGAAACCATCCCTCTGGGGATAATTGTAACGGATGACCATATTGTTACTGCCTGCCTGGAGGAAGTCGAAATAATAAAAGATTTTTATTCAAGAAGAATAAAGGGCTTTGCCACGAATAAAAGGACGCGCTTTGTCTTCCAGATCCTGTTTAAAAATTCCGCCATGTACCTGAAATACTTGAGGGAAATTGACAAAAAGACGGATGAAATAGAACTGGAATTGCACAAGTCAATGAAAAACAGGGAACTGATCAAGCTTCTCAACCTGGAAAAAAGCCTTGTCTATTTTACGACCTCGCTGCGGTCAAATGAAATAGTTATGGAAAAGCTGCTGCGGGGTAAGCTGATCAAGATGTACGAAGAAGATCAAGACCTCCTTGAAGATGTTATCATCGAAAACAAGCAAGCGATTGAGATGGCCAACATATACAGCAATATTCTCAGCGGCATGATGGACGCTTTTGCTTCAATTATTTCAAATAACTTAAACATAGTCATGAAGTTTCTTGCGGCGGTGACGATTGTCCTTGCCCTGCCCACGATGGTGGCCAGTTTTTTCGGCATGAACGTGGATTTGCCGTTTCAACAGTCTCCGTATGGTTTTGCCATTATTGTAGCGTTTTCTGTCGTTTTAAGCGGCACGGCAATTGTTTATCTTGTTAAAAGGGATATGTTCTAACTCCAAGGCTGATAGAGTAAAAGCGGCACGATACCGGTCTTAAAACGGCAGGCGCGCAGTGTTAAGGATTCTGATTTGAATCCTTTTTTTCTTTATTAAGCGGGATCTTTGGTTTGCAAAATTACCTATAACAATTTATAATAATTTACAACTGACAAGACAGATGACAAGACAGCCGGATGTGGGGGTATTATGGATACAAAACAGCTGGCGGGAGAAATAAAGCGACTGAAGAAGCAAAGAAAAGCGGTGATCCTCGCTCACCTTTACCAGGTCGAGGAGGTCCAGGAAACAGCGGATTATACGGGCGATTCGTTGGAACTGAGCAGGAAGGCGGCTGAAACGGATGCTGAGACAATTGTGTTCTGCGGCGTGAGGTTTATGGCGGAGACAGCCAAGATACTTTCCCCAGATAAAACGGTTTTGCTGCCGGTTATGGACGCGTATTGCCCGCTGGCCGGCATGATCACCGCGGAAGACGTCGCCAGGCTGAAAGAAGAGAACCCCGGGGCGGCGGTGGTATGCTACATCAATTCTCCGGCCGAGGTTAAAGCGGTCAGCGATTATTGCTGCACTTCTTCCAACGCGGTTGGCATTGTCCGTAACATACCGGAAAAGGAGGTGATTTTTGTCCCGGATGCGAACCTGGGCAGGTTTGCGGCCCAACACGCGCCGAGAAAAAGGATTATCCTGTGGGAAGGCGTTTGTTATGTTCACCACGGCATCACGGAAGAAGACGTGGATGAGGTAAGGCGTGAACACCCCGAAGCCCTCATCCTGGTCCATCCGGAATGCCGGCCGGAGGTTTTGGCGAAAGCGGATTTTGTGGGAAGCACTTCCCGCATTTTGAAATATGCCAAGGAAAGCAGCGCGGAGAATTTTATTATCGGCACGGAGATGGGAGTATTGTACAGGCTTCGAAAGGAAAATCCTCGAAAGAATTTTTACTTGCTTTCACCCCGCCTGGTTTGTTCAAATATGAAGAAGACGAAGCTTGAAGATGTGTATAAAGCCCTGCGGACAATGGGAAATCAGATCGAGGTGGAGGATAAAACGCGCGAAAAAGCGGTTGCAGCATTGAATAAGATGCTGCAGTTTTCCTGATTTGTATTTCACGACGTGATCATAAGGTGATGTCATGGATAAAAAATGCGATGTGGTCATAATCGGCAGCGGGCTGGCCGGGCTTTATGCAGCCTTGCGGCTTGATGGGTCCTTAAAGGTGGTCGTTTTGACGAAAGACCGGAAGGAAGAGTCCAACTCATACCTTGCGCAAGGAGGGATTGCCGTTACTCTTGACAAAGAAAACGACAGCCGAAAACTCCATTTTCACGATACGCTCCGCGCCGGCGCGGGCGCCTGCAATCTCTGTGCTTTGCGCATACTGGTGAACGAGGCGGAAAAAAACATCACTATTTTGCAAAGGATGGGCGTAGACTTTGACCGGGAAAACGGCAGACTGTCCCTGGCCACCGAAGGCGGTCACAGCAGGGCGAGAATCGTTCACGCCGGTGGCGACGCCACCGGTAAGGGCATCATGGAAACGCTGTTTAAGAATGCCCGGCAAAGGCCGAATATTGAAATAAAAGAATACAGCTTCTGCCTGGACTTTTTACTGAAAAACAGCCGGTGTATTGGTGCCGCAGCCCTGGAGGAAAACGGCTTGACGAACTATTATGCGCGGTCTGTTGTCCTGGCGGCGGGTGGTATCGGGATGGTCTACGGGGTTACCACCAACTCTTTCACCATTACGGGCGATGCGGTGGCCATGGCCGCAAGGGCGGGAGCGGAAATAGCCGGGATGGAATTCGTCCAGTTCCATCCCACGGTTTTCCATAACAAGGAGCAGAGGAGGTTTTTGATTTCGGAAGCCGTAAGAGGTGAGGGCGCTGTCCTGAGGAACATCAACGGCGAAAGGTTTATGCCCAGGTATGACGAACGGCAGGAACTGGCGCCCAGGGACGTTGTTTCCCGGGCAATAACCCGGGAGATGAAAAGAACGGGTGCGGAACACGTTTTCCTTGACCTGACCCACTTGAACAGCGAACACATATTCAAGCGGTTCCCGCATATATCAGCAAAATGCAGGGAATACGGCCTCGATTTATCGAGGGATATGATCCCGGTTTCTCCCGCCCAGCATTATTTGATGGGCGGCGTTAAGACCGACACGTGGGGCCGGACAAGCGTCCCCGGGCTGTACGCCTGCGGCGAGGCGGCCTGCACAGGCGTGCACGGGGCCAACCGCCTGGCCTCTAATTCTTTGCTGGAAGCCCTGGTCTTTGCCGGCAGGGTTGCCCGGGCGATCAACGACAGCATTGAAGGGATCGAAGCCGTTGCTGCCGGTGGCGAAACGGGTAGAAAGGCAGGACATTGCCAGGCAAAGCGGTGCGATGTCTCAGAAGAAAAAAAGAGCATCCAGGCGGCCATGCGGCAATATGCGGGGATAATCAGGGACCGGGAGGGGTTGCAAAGGTGCTTGGCGGAGCTGGCCAAGACAGAAAAAAGCCTTCAGGGAAAAAGTTGTCTTAACAAAGAGTTCATGGAATGCTTGAACATGTTGACCGTTGCCCGGCTGGTTGTCCGCCAGGCGATGCAGCGGCCCAAAAGCATTGGCGCGCATTATTTAAGCGAGGGAAGGGGCGATTTTGAGGATGAACTGGTTGATAATAGATAGAAAAATCAGGGAGTGGCTGGAAGAAGACATGAACAACGGCGATGTGACCACCGATTTTTTAATCGATGAGGATGCCGTTTCCGCAGCAAGATTAATTGCCAGGGAAAGCGGCGTGGCAGCGGGGCTGGAGGTTATGAAGAGGGTCTTTCAAATCCTTGATGGCGGCATTGTCGTCGACAGCCTGAAAAAAGACGGCGAGCGGATGGGAAAAGGAAAGGTCCTGGCTGTTGTTCAAGGCAAGACCAGGAGCATCCTGCAGGGCGAACGGCTGGCCCTGAATATTCTGCAACGGATGTCGGGCATTGCCACCGAAACCGCCAAATACGTGGAGCTGTTGCGAGGGTTGAACACAAAGCTGGTGGATACCAGAAAGACGACGCCGGGATTGAGGATTTTGGAGAAGTACGCGGTGCGGGTTGGCGGCGGATGTAACCACCGCTTCAATTTGTCCGAGGCCGTGCTGGTTAAGGACAATCATATCAAAGCCAGCGGCGGCATTAAGGAAGCCGTCTGGAAGATTAAGAAAGCGGTTTCCCATACCATGAAAATAGAGGTGGAGGTGGAAACGCTGGAACAGCTGGAAGAGGCGGTAAGCTCGGGAGCGGATATTGTCTTGCTGGACAATATGGATGTCGCGACGATGAAAGAAGCGGTTCGGCGGAACAAAGGCAGGGCGATCCTCGAGGCTTCGGGTGGCATCAGCCTGGCCAATGTTCGTCAGGTGGCGGAAACCGGCGTCGATATCATTTCCGTAGGAGCGATAACCCATTCGGCTAAAGCCTTGGACATTAGCCTGAAGTTTTGTTAAACGGATTACTCGTGCCTTAAGGCCACGATCGGGTCAAGGTTGGCCGCTTTATAGGCCGGGTAAACCCCGAAGAAGAGGCCGACCGCCAAGGCGAAAAGGAAGGAAACAAAAACAGCGGCAAAGGAAATGACAGTGGTCCATTTGGCCAGGTAAGACACGGCCTTGGAAACACCTATCCCAAAAAAGACTCCTAAAATCCCGCCGCTCACGCTCAAAAATACCGACTCGACCAGAAACTGCCACATGATGTTTTTGCGCTTGGCGCCCAGGGCTTTGCGGATGCCGATTTCCCGCGTCCGTTCAGTGACTGAAACCAGCATGATGTTCATGATGCCGATCCCGCCCACCAGGAGGGAGATGCCGGCTATGGCGCCAAGCATGATGGTAAAGGTGCGGGTGGTCGTGTTAATGGTTTCCAACAGTTCGTCCTGGCTGGTCACTCTGACCGTGTTTTCCCTCTTGAATTTCTGGTTGAAAATAGAAGTGATGTGCGCCACGGCCAGGGCAGCCTTATCGGCGCTGGCCGCTTTCAGGTAAATGGAGTTAACCTGGGTGGAACCGGTGATCCGCTGAGCGACCGTAACTGGTATCAGGATGGTGTCGTCGCTGTCTCTCCCCATGCTGGAACCTTTTGCCGCCAGCACTCCGACCACCAGGAAAGACTTGCCCTTGATCATGATTTTTTCTCCCAGCGGCGATTTTCCCGAGAAGAGTTCTTTGACCACCGTCTGGCCGACTACCGCCACCAGTTCCCTGTTGGACACCTCATCCCGGGTAAAAAGCCGGCCTGAGGCAATGCCGGCGGACCTGATCACCGTATAGTCCTCGGTAACGCCCTGCACGGAGGTGTCGTAGGTTTGATTGGACCACTTGGCCGTTACCGAAAACGAAACATAAGGCATGGCGTTGGTGACGCTGGGAACCCGTTCCAGCAGTTCCTGGGCGTCGTCCAGGCTCAGCCTGGTTCCCCTCATCGGGGAGACGATGATCATGTTCGAGCCCATGTTGGAAATCCTGTCCGAGACATCTTTCGAGGCGCCCTGGCCGATGGAGATCATGGCGATAACCGCCCCAACCCCGAAGATGATGCCCAGCGCGGTCAGCAGGGATCGAAGCTTGTTGCCGCGCATCGCGGCAAAAGCCATTTTCAGCACTTCCAGGAAACTCATAGGTTCACCACCCCGCCGGCCGGATGCGTTTTCAATGGAGAGGGCTGACCTGTCCTTTCGTCGCTTTGCATCACGCCGTCTTTAAAACGGATGACCCTTTTGGTCTGCAAGGCGACCTGTTCGTCATGGGTGACGAGAATGATGGTGATGCCTTCCATGTTCAGTTTTCGGAAGATGCCCATAACTTCGGAGCCGGAACGGCTGTCCAGGTTGCCCGTCGGTTCATCGGCCAGGATCAGGAGCGGGTTGCCGGCCAGGGCCCTGGCAATGGCCACTCTCTGCTGTTGCCCGCCTGACAGCTCCGACGGCAGGTGATGGATGCGCTCGTGCAAGCCGACGGCTTCCAAAGCCTCCTTGGCTTTGCGGATGCGTTCTCCGGCGGGCAGCCCGCGGTAGATCAAGGGCAGGGCCACGTTTTCCAGGGCGTTCAGTCTGGGGAGGAGGTTGAAACTCTGAAAGATAAACCCGATGTATTGGTTGCGGATCAAGGCCAGTTCGTCATCGCTTTTCGCGCCGACATCTTCGCCGGCCAGGCAATAGGTGCCCTTCGTTGGCCGGTCAAGGCAGCCTAAAATGTTCATGAAGGTTGATTTCCCCGAGCCGGACGGCCCCATGACCGCGATGTACTCGCCCTTTTCCACGGCCAGGTTGATGCCCTGCAGGGCGGTTACCGTGTTGGGGCCTATCGAGTATTCCTTGTAAAGGTCTTTGACCTGCAGCATCTTCGTTCACGTCCCTTTCTACTTCTTAGTGGTGGTGGAGCGCTGCTGCCCGGGTGCGCCGCCCATGCCGCCCGGACCGCCCATATCCGGCGGCGGACCGGCCTGTTGGGTGGTGGAGGTGCTGGAAACTTTGGCGATGATGACCTGCTCTCCCTCCTCCAGGCCGCTGGTGATTTCCACCCACCTGCCGGTGTTGACGCCGGTTTTCACGGGCTTGGTTATTGCCTGGCCGTTTTCCAGCACCTGGACCGAACTGGCGCCGTTGCTGGTTACCAAGGCTTCCGACGGGATGCGCAGCACGTTTTCTTTTTTCTCCAGGGAGATGGTCGCCGTGGCCGACATGCCGCCCTTGATGCCTTCGACATAGCCCACCTCCAGGGTCACGGTGTAGGTTGTCACCCCGTCGCTGGTGGTGCCCTCCTGGGCAATCCCGATCACTTTGCCGGTGGCGACGGCGTCCGGCAGGGCATCGATTTTAACTGAGGACTCCTGCCCGAATTTTATTTTGTTTATGTCCAGCTCGTCCACTTGTATTTCAAGGTAGTTCTTTTCAAAGTTGCAAACCACCAGAAGTTCTTGGCCGGCGCTGGAGGTGTCTTCGCCCAGCTCGTCGCCTGGGCTGACCGCTATGCTGGTCACCACCCCGTCGATAGGAGCGATCACGTTCAGGCTCTCCAATTTTTTGTTCGCCGCCAGCACTTTCTGGTAATTCTGTTCCACTTTCAGTTCCTGCGCCTTTATCGTGTCCTGATCCGGATGGAGCAGGAGCCGCAGTTCCTCTTCGGCGTTAGCCAGCTGGTTTTCCGCTTCTTTCACCTGGCGGGCATACTCGTCGTTGGCCAGGCGCATGATCGGTTCGCCTTTTAAGATCCTGTCCCCCGGTTTATGGTAGATTTCCGCCACCGTGCCGCTCACTTCGGTGACTATGTCCTCGGACTGGGCGTAGCGAAGATAACCTGAAGCAGACTTGAAGATAAAAATGTCCTGGTCCGGATCCCTTGCTATTATCACAATGCTATATGCTTTCATGCCCTCGCGCAGGTACTCGTCCGGGTCGTCGATCTCAATTATCGTTTCAAAGGTCCCGCTGGAAGAATCGCCCACGAAAGCGACTTCCCTGACATGGCCTTTGTATGTCCTGTTGAGGCCTGATACGTTTATGTTGGCCTCTTTTCCAGGGCTTATCACCAGAACGTCCTCGGAGGAAAAGTCGGCTACCATCTCGATCACGTCAGTGGTGGCGAAGGTTGCCGCCGTTACACCGGAATTCACTCTCTGTCCCAACAGCAGTTTGGTTTCCAGGAGAGTGCCGTCAAAAGGCGCCTTGATCGTCAGCTTTTCTTGCTGTTCTTTTTTGTCTTCCAAGGACAGCCTGTACTGCTCCACTTTTAATTCCGCCGCCCGCCGCTCATAATTGGTTTCGGAAGGGGGACTGTACATTTCCTCCAGATCGCTTTGGGCGATTTCCCATTCCAGGGCGGCCTGCTTGGCAGCGGAGTCAAGCTCGTTGTTTTTCACACGCATGAGAAGCTGGCCTTTTTTTACTTGTTCTCCTTCCGTCACCAGAACTTCTGTGACTGTGCCGCCGGCCCACGTTTTTAGGGCGTAACGTTCGGCAGGTCTCAAAGTGCCGGTGCCGTCAATGCTGTACTCGATGGTGCCGCGCTGTACTGTTGCCGTGGCGAAGTTTGCGGCAGCCGCGCCAGCCTTGCTGCTTTTATAAACGAACAAAAAGGAAGCAAGCAAGACGGCAGTTGCGGCGGCAGCGGCAATTATCAGCCTTTTTCTTGACCACCGGCCAGGCTTCAGACGGTTTATGATCCTGATCACATGCATCTCTCCCCGCAAGTAAAGTAGAGTATTGACGAGTTTTTGCCTCTTTTTGGCAAGTTTACACTACCAATATAGCCTTCCAATTTCACAGCAATTTGTTTGGAGTGTTACAGGAATAAAAACTTTTGGTTACAGTATTGTCAACAATGCGGCCGGTCGATGGACATAAAATTCGAAAAGTGTTATAAAATGAGTGAGAGATATTGCGGTCAGAGGGATGTTGTCTTGTGGAAAAGAAAACCGTGCTGGTAGTGGACGATGAATTCAAGATACGGGTATTGCTAAGGGACTTCCTGGAAAAGGAAGGTTTCAATGTGGTTGAAGCAGAGAACGGCAAACAGGCTCTCCACATTTTTCAGTCTTTGAACAAGGTTGACCTTGTTTTGCTCGATGTAATGCTGCCCTGCTATGACGGCTGGACAGTATGCAGGGAGATCAGGAAAAGGTCCAACGTGCCGGTGATTATGCTTACCGCCAGGAGCGAAGAGTTTGACGAGGTGCACGGCTTTGAGATCGGCGCGGACGATTACGTGGTCAAACCGGTGAAACTCACGGCTTTGATTGCGAGGGTTCATGCCTTGTTTCGCCGGATAGAGAAGCACAGGGACGAAAAAAAACGGCTGGTTTCAGGCGGGTTAGAAATTGACGACGCCTCGCATGTGGTTACTGTGGACAAAAAAGAAATAATTTTAAGTCCCAAGGAATATGCGCTATTGTACATCCTGGTCGAAAAGAAGGGGCGGGTCGTTTCCCGCGAAGAGTTGATGAACCAGGTTTGGGGGTATGAGTATTACGGAGGGCTTAGGACCGTGGATACCCATATCAACAGGCTGAGAATGAAACTGGGAAAAAAGGGGAACGCCATCACCACCATCCGCGGTTTTGGCTACCGTTTTGAGGGATAGGTTATGAGCATGTCCATCCGCCTCAAACTGTTTTTGTACATGACGGCCGGCATATTGCTTTTTGCCGCCCTGTTGTACGGCTTCAACATCTTCTTTATTGAGAGGTATTACACCAATCATAAGAAAGAGGCGCTGATCGAGGTCAGGCAAGAGTTGAGCCGGTTGACAGAGGGAAAGACCAGGCATGAAGATTTCGAAGACGAGGACCTTGTTTTTGCCTTGGAAAAGATCGGCAAGAGCAGGGGAATAGCCATCAGCATCGGCACGCTGGATGGCGACATTTATTACCCCTTCCCGCATGAGTTTGGTGGTTTCCCCAAAAAAGCGGGCGACAACAACCCCTTTTTTGTCATCGACAGGAGTGGAGACGGGCCGCCAAAACCGGCGCAGAAGTCTCCGGCGCCTCCCCCCAATGGCATTAAAAGCTGGGAGGTGCGCCCGGATAATTCGTTCTTCATCATCACCAAGGACCCGAGATTAATGATTGACACCCTGAGATACCAAGCGGAGCTGGACAACGGGCTTATACTGCTTCTGTGGGTGCCGATGGCGGAAATCGCGGAAAGCGCAGCCATATCCAACAACTTTACCGCCCTCATTGCGGTGCTTACCGTTTTCGTGACCGGGATATGGGCGCTGTTCATCTCCGAAAAGTTTACCCGGCCGATAAAACAGATGAACAGGATCACCAGGAAGATGTCGGAGCTTGATTTTTCAGAGACGCTGCAGGTTGCCGGCCAAGACGAGATCAGCCAGCTCTCGCAAAGCATTAACAACCTCTCCTGCAAGCTGGACAAGGCCATCCGAGAACTGGATCAAAAGAACAAGCAGCTGGAACAGGACATCGACCGCGAAAGAAAGCTGGACAGAATGAGGCGCGAATTCATTTCCAGCGTCTCGCACGAGCTGAAAACACCCCTCTTTTTGATTCAAGGATACGCGGAGGGGCTGAGGAGCAATATCGCCCACGATGAAGACAAAAGAAATTTCTACTGCGACGTCATTATGGACGAGGCGAATAAAATGGACATCCTAGTTAAGGACCTCCTGGATTTATCAATGATGGAATCCGGCATGTTTTCAATCAAGAGGGTTGATTTTGACCTTGCGCTGCTGGTGAAAGACGTGCTCAAAAAACTCGAACCCTCCTTTGCGGAAAAGGGCATCAGTTTGGAAACGCAGGCGCCGGAAAGCTTGATGGTTAACGCCGATCCGGTGCGGACCGAACAAGTCTTGGTAAATTATCTCAACAATGCGATAAACCATGCGGGCGGCAGAAAAATCGTCAGGATAAGCATAAGCGGGGTTAACGGCAAAGCCAGGATTTCGGTGTACAATACCGGCGCCCGCATTCCCGCTGAGTCCCTGGACAAGATCTGGACCGGCTTTTATAAGGTTGACAAGGCGCGGACGAGAAAAAGCGGCGGGATGGGTTTGGGATTATCCATTGTGAAGGCCATCCAGGAAGCCCACCGGAACGAATACGGGGTCAACAACGTGAAAGAAGGCGTCGAGTTCTGGTTTGATGTCGATTTGGCAGGTTGAAAGTTGATAACCTGTTTTTTTATGTCACCTAACAGTGCTGGCGCATAAATAAAAGAAGTCACCCAAGACGTTGGTTGACACAACAACCGTGCGGGTTGTATTATTTTATTAAAGCGCTGAATTGCTAATATAATACCAATATAATGAATCCGGTTTTAATAATAACAACTCTTGATGGGGATTTTTGTTGCATTATTAAGAGAGAGCAAGCGGGCAGGCTCCCGTAGGCGTGGAGTGTGCCTGTTTTATGTGGTGAAAGACGGATTAAGCAGCAACAAGCAAGATGGGAGGAGATGTTAATGTATATTCCGGTCTATAGGCTTAAGGAGATGGCCAAACAGGACTACGAACGCATCATGAAACGCAGCGAGACGGAGACCGCCGATATACTGCCCGCCGTGGAAAAGGTCATCAATGAAGTCAGGGCGCGCGGCGACGCTGCGCTGGTGGAGTATACCAAGCAGTTTGAAGGCATCGACATCACAAAGGACCAGGTGCAGGTTTCGGCCAGGGAAATCAAGGACGCCTATGACAAGGTTGACCAGGATACGGTTGAGGCCATTGAGACGCTTGCCGGCAACGTCAAGAGATTCCATGCCGCCCAGCTCCCGCAAAAGATGTGGTCCATGGAAATCTCCCCCGGGCTGGTGGCCGGGCAGGTTCTGATCCCCCTGGAAAAAGTGGGTTGTTACGTGCCGGGCGGCCGCGGATGGTTCCCCTCGGCCGTGATGATGTCCGTACTGCCGGCCAAGGTGGCCGGGGTGTCCCAGGTTGTGGTCTGTACCCCTTCGACACCCGACGGCTCCGTGCCTGCAGGTACCCTCATCGCCTGCGACATCTGCGGCGCAGACGCCGTTTTCCGCATCGGCGGCAGCCAGGCTGTAGCGGCTATGGCCTATGGGACCGAGACGGTGCCCAAGGTTGACAAGATAGTGGGACCGGGCAGCAAGTGGGTCCTGGCAGCCTTTAAACTCCTTTACGGGCAGGTGGAAATCGGCACCCACGCCGGTCCTGGCGAAGGGCTTATCGTGGCCGACGAGTCGGCTGACCCGGAATTTGCCGCCGCCGACATCTGCATCCAGGCGGAACACGGTCTTGATTCTTCTGGCGTCCTGGTCACCCATGTTCCGGAACTGGCTTACGAGGTTCAGAAACGCATCGGCCGCCACATCGAACGGCTCAGCGATTACCGCCGGGACTTCGTGGTGGAGTCCCTGCGCAAGTACGGGGCCATTATCCTAACCGATTCCCTGGAGGAATCCCTTGCTTATGCCAATGAATATGCGGTGGAGCACCTGGAACTAATGACCAAAGACCCCCTCCACGACATGCAGAAAGTCAAGAATGCCGGCGGCATCTACCTGGGTCACTACACCCCCCTCTCTACAGGCTGTTTCGGCTCCGGGCCAAACCATGTGCTGCCCACCGGCCGTAAAGCAACCGTCTCCGGGGGCTTAAAGACCCTGGATTTCGTCAAGCACGTTACCTTTGAATATTTTTCCAAAGAAGGTTTGACCAATCTCAAGGACGCCATGGTCAAACTGGCCGACTACGAAGGCTTCCCCGCCCATGGAAACGCCATCCTGGAGCGGTTTGCCAGGGATTGACGGGAAAGCAATATGGACGGGAATCAGAGCTAAGGAGCTGCAGCATAAAATGAACGCCGCAAAAAGGGGAGCGCATGACCTGTTGCAGGGAGAACAGCCCAAGCGGGAAGTCATCCTGCAACTGAAAAACATAACCAAAATCTATCCGGGCACCGTGGCCTTGCAAAAGGTCAACCTGGAGGTAATGCGGGGCGAGGTTCACGGCATCATCGGCAAGAACGGCGCCGGCAAATCCACGTTGGTAGGCATCATCTCCGGGATGGTTGCCTCCTCCGGCGGAGAGATTTTGATTAAAGGGCGCAAACTGGCCCATCTTTCAAGGCTGGACGCCAAGCGGGAACGGATTGCCATTGTGCCTCAGGAACCCCAGGTGATCAGCGATTTCACAGTCGCGGAAAACCTCTTCCTGGGCGACTATCCACACCAGGGGCCATTGGTCAACTGGCCGGAAATGTTCCGCCGCGCCGAGGACATCTTGCGGCGGACGGGGCTAAATATCAACGCCCGGGCCAAGGCGGGGGAGCTGTCCATTAGTGAGCAGCAGCTCCTTTTGCTGGCGAAAGCCTGCGGCGTGGAACAAGCCGACATCATCATTCTGGACGAGGCCTCGGCCTCCCTTTCCCATGATGATGAGAGCGTTTTTTTCTCCCTCCTTGGGGAGCAAAAAAGGATGGGCAAGACCATTATCCTCATTTCCCACCGCACCGATGAAATACTTAAGGTCTGCAACCGGGTCACCGTGATCCGTGACGGGCGCTCGGTCAAGACCATATCCTGTGAGGGATTGGACAGGCAGCAGCTTTCCGCCCTGATAGTAGGAGATGAGTCCGGCCGGGAGCAACATGTTATGGCCGGGAGTTCGCGGGCTCAGGCGGGGGGCGAGGTTGTCCTGAAGGTGGAAGGGTTCACCCGCGCAGGCTGTTTTGAGAATGTCCATTTTGCTTTAAAGAAAGGGGAAGTCGTGGGGCTGGCCGGTTTGCGGGGCAGCGGCCGCACGGAACTCTTCAAAAGCATAGTGGGCATTGACCCCCACGATGCGGGCACACTTGAGATCGCCGGCTGCAAATGCACGGTGGCCTCGCCCTCGCAGGCCCTGGAACGGGGCATTGTTTACTTGCCGGAAGACAGGGAGAAGGAAGGACTGGTTGCCGGTTTGAGCGTGCGGGAAAACCTGGTTCTTAATTCCCTTGCCCAGATTAGCAAGGCCACGCTTATTGACCGGAAAAAGGAAGACAGCCTGGTTTCACGCCTGATAAAAACACTTGGGATTGTGACCGCCGCCCCGGCACAGGAAGTAGGCCAGTTGAGCGGAGGCAACAAGCAGAAGGTGGTGGTAGGCAGGATTTCGGCCTTCGGACCGTTGGTTTACCTGTTGGACGAACCCACCCGGGGTATCGACATCGCCACCAAGGACAGCATCCTGCGCACCATTCGCGAAAAACTGGCCGCCCAGGCCGGCGTTGTCATAACCTCGCCCGGCCTCGATGACCTCCTGCTTATCTGTGACCGCATCCTTGTCCTGTATAAAGGCAGGATTGTCGCCGGGTTTGAGCGTGCGGAGTTCAACGAGGGGCAGATTTTTATGGCCATGCAGGGCGAATTGGCCCAATCGTCCCATACCGGCGCAACAGCCAATTGAATTATTGAGGGTGAACGGCATGTCAAAAAAGCTGAAAATCGAATTGTTTTTATTGGAAAACCTGATCTGGGTCCTGGTCGCGTTTTTTTTCCTGTTCAACGCCATCGTCACTCCCAACTTCGCCACAACCCGCAACATCATCAATATACTGTACCATTCGTCGATCATGAGCATGCTGGTCCTGGGCGAAGGACTGATCCTGATCATCGGGAACCTGGATTTATCCCTTGAATCCATCCTGGCCTTTGCGCCCGGGATGGCCATGCTCCTGGCAGTCAAGTGGTTTCCGGGCGCCTTTGGGCCTGTGGCCTGCATCCTCATTACCCTGCTGGTTGGGGCTTTGATAGGGCTGTTTAACGGCATCCTGATATCCCGGGTTCAGGTCAATCCCTTCTTGCAGACGCTTTCCATGCTGATAATGTTGCGGGGACTGGTCCTCTTTTTGGTCCCGTTTTCCATCTTCCCGCTGCCAGAGACTTACGCCTATTTAGGGCAGGGCTGGGTTTTCGATAAAATCCCCGCCGCTATTCTGGCGGTTTTTGTCATCTATCTTGGCTTCCATCTCGTGCTCCAGTACACCACCTTCGGGCGCAAGTACATGGCGACGGGAGGCAACCCAAAGGCCAGTTTCGTCTCCGGGATTAACACCTCCCGCATGGTAATTATCGCTTTTGTTTTGAGCGGGTTATTGGCAGCCGTGGCCGGGCTGCTGGCAGCCGGCCGGCAGGGTTCCGTCAATAACTCCATGGGGACCGGGATGGTCATGCTGGCCTTCGCCGGCGCCATCCTGGGCGGCGCCAGCCTGGAAGGCGGCAAAGGCACGCCTGTCGGCATGCTGGGCGGGGCTATCCTGCTGGGGATGATTTCCAACTCCCTGACGCTGCTCGGGGTGCAGGCCACGCTGGTCTATGCGACCCAGGGCGCCTTGATATTCCTGGCCATCATCATTGACCGTCTGCGAATTTACATACGCAACCGCCTGCTTCACCAGGAGCAGCTGCGCAAACTGGCCCTGGAGCAGCGTGAAGACGAAGGGGGTGCGGCGCCTCCCGTCTCCGGCTGACCTGCCGTGCCCGGTCGCCTGAGTTATACCGCAAAGTGCATATTTTTCCGGCAAACCGTGTTTGCTCCGTTCTTTTAACTGGTTACAGACAAATAAATTATCAAGGAGGCATTCTATTATGGTGAAGAAAAACATCCTGCCTGTATTTATCGTTGCGCTGGCGGTTGCCCTCTTTGCTGGCTGCGCTCAAAAGCCTGCCGAGAAAAAGGCCGAGACACAGGCGGAAAAACCCATGACCATCGGAATGGTCATCAAAGACCCGACGGCGCCCTATGAAGTGGCCTTTGCCGAAGGAGCCAAGGCCAAGGCCAAGGAATTGGGCATTACCGTTGACATCAAGGACGGCCAGGCCGACTCCCTGAAAATCATGGAACTGATGGACAACTACATTACACAGAAGGTAGATGGTTTCATCATGGCTGGGGCTGTTGACCTTAAAGCCATCGTGCCCGGCGTCAAGAAACTGAACGAAGCCAAGATCCCTATCATGGCGCTGGATACCTCCCCGGAAGGCGGTAAGGTAGACCTTTTCATTTCCTTTGACATTGAACAGGCCAGCAAGAAGGCCACCGAAGCATTTGTACAGGGTATCAAGGACCGCAACGGCGGCCAGGTGCCCAACGGCGTAGTCATCGAAATCACCGGCGCCCTGGAAGACATGTTCACCCGGGCCTGCAACAAGGGTTTCCAGGCAGTCATCAGCCAGTATCCCCAGCTCAAGGTGGTACAGGGTGAGGGCAAATGGGACAATACCATCTCCCATGAACGGGCCAGCGACCTCCTGACACGTTACGGCAAAGAAGTCCTGGGGATTTACGTACATACTCCTGACATCATGGCCCCGGGTGTAGTTACTGCTATTGAATCCCACAAGCTCGATCCCAAAGATTTCGGTATCGCCGGGATCTGCATCGGACCGGAAGGTATTGACCTGATAAAACAGGGTAAAATGCTGGCGGCTGTCGAACAGCCTGCCTACGATTCTGCCGTTTTGGCTGTCCAGTATCTATATGACCTGAAGAAAGGCAAACCCATTCCCCAAATCGGTGACACGGTGAAACAGGACGGCGCAATCTGGTCCCCGGCTACGGTGGTCAAGAATCCCTGGGCTGAAGAAGGCGGTTATATGATCCTGCAGGGTCCCCTGGTCCCCACGGAAGTGAAAGTGGACGACCCGCGCCTGTGGGAAAACAAGCTGAGCAGCTTCTGGAAGAAATAATATGAAAAAGACCGCACACATCCTGTGGCGGTCTTTTTGCATTAACACTAGCAATATTAACAGCAGCTTACCGTAATACCATTTTATACTAATGCCCCTGAATCCTTTAGGACTTTTAGTGCTTGATGGTGAAGGGACTCATCGACTACTATCGTTAAAAGGATGTCATGTCCTGAAACAACGTCATTTCCTCCATCGCTCATACCGCTTGCACTAACACTGGCATCCAATAATACTCTGGAATCAGGGCCTGTCTCTTCAAGTCCCAGGGTTAATCCGGCCAGGCTTTCTGTTTGTCCAGTAAGGGGATTCATAAAACGATTAATCCCGTCACCTGGATAACTTTGATAACGATCAATTTGAATTTCTTCGATACCTAACTCTTGTAAAGTCTTAGCAGCCCTTTGGGCCAGTTCAGGACTTTTAAAAAAAGCCAAGATGTTTTTTTCAGACATATTAGAAGAATCCTCCCTCAGACAACATAAGAATAGTCATCATTATTCTCTGCCTTTAGGAAGGGATTATTCATCTTTAGACTAGCAAGTTGGTTACTAAAGGATTTGTTTCGGCTAAAGCAATCATGCATGCCAATGTGCTTCTTTCTGCTGACGAAACCATCAGCAACCCCAAACTCAGTGAAAAGGAAATTGCTGAACAGTACCACGTTAATCCTCAAACTGTCCATGCGATTCGAAAATGTTATGCCATACAAGGACTTTCAGCAGCTATTATCCGAAAAAACGCGTGAAACCGCAGGTGCCGCCCAAGATTAAAGGAGAGGTGGGGGCCAGGTACTAAGTCCGGCAATAGAATTAAGTGGACTAAGTATTATCTAAAGTACTCTCCAATTCTTCAGGCTATACGGACCAGTATAGCCATTTTATTTTATTGGTATAGTATTAAAAACAGGAGGAGAGATAAAGTCTGAAACTATGCCCGCGGGTGATATTACCTAAAAAAGGGTATAGCAAACAAACCATCCATGGGACGGTTTTTGAAAATTTAATAAGGATAACTTTGAATTACTATCAACCTTTAATTACTGAGTACCCGTGTCTTTGAGCTATTAAAATAGCTTGCTCTACAGTGATATTGCGAGTCTGCGGCATAATTTCCGCCTTTTTGTATAGTTCGGGATTGTAAGGTTCCCCTTTTTTCAGGATGTGATATATAGCAGTAAGCAACATTCGAGCAACCGCTATAATAGCACGCTTATGACCACGTCGCTTTTTAATAGATAAATAGCGGCCTTTGATTTCAGGGTGTTTATCACTTTTAACAATCGCGTTCGCGCATTGGACTAAAAGAGGTTTGATATAAACACCGGCACGGGAAATGCGAACAGAAAGTTTCTTGCCCGCACTCTCGTTGTTTTGAGGAGTCACCCCTGCCCAGGAACACAAGTGTTTGGCTGAGGAGAACGCAGACATATCAACACCGATTTCTGAGATTATAGCGATGGCAGAAAAAAGATTTTTGATACCTGGTACAGTCGACACTAAAGAAAGTTCCCTGGCATAGGGCTCTGAAAGCGAAAGAATTAAGGATTCAAGATTGGACTTGCACTTTTCCAATCCGTCGTAATGCTGAAGGATAATATTCATTTTTTGCTGTTGTTCGGGTGTAATCATTCCGTCTAAAGCAAGGCGGATCTTATCCACCTTATCCAGCATGGATGGGTGAAGAAGAGGAACAAAATCGAAATCCTTATCATCAGGATTTTCAAGCAAGTAGTCAATGATTCTCATTGAACTCTTACCGAAAGTATCAGATACCACGTTGGCAAGCTGGATATTTGATACAGTAAGACAATTTTGAATCCGGTTCTTCTCGCTGGAACAAAAGTTTGTGAGCTTAAAACGGTAACGCATCAAGTCACGCAATTGACGAATTGGAAGGGGGGGCATAAAGCTTCCGGCAACGAGGTCGTGCTTAAACAGGTCAGCAATCCACTTGGCATCCTTTTTATCGGTTTTCTTGCCGCGAATCGCCTTTACGTACTTTGGGTGGGCCAGGGTAATTTTACAGGTAGCTTCCAAAATATTGTACACAGGTATCCAGTACTTACCAGTAGATTCCATGCAAACTTGTGTACAGGAATTAGAGAAAAGCCACTCCGAGAGCTTTCGCAAATCGTTGGTGAAGGTAGAAAAGCGTCTGGACTTGTAAGTGGTAACCCCTTTGTCATTGGTAATGGCAATACAGGCAACAAGAAACTTTTTGTGGACATCAATTCCACAACAGATGGGGTAAACGATTTTTAACATGAATGTCTCCCTTCGCAAAAAAAATTATTGAGAAAAGCAGGCATTGACTGATTGTCCAGCTATAAACGAGTTGTTTATACAAAGATAAGTCTTCGTGCTCAGGTGGCACACTTATTTGTGCTTGATAGGACAACCTACACATATAATAATGCGGTCTACTCCCAAAGGAGCAGCGCACTCACCTCCACGTGATTTGTAGTTGCCTGTAATCTCAACAAGATAGTTTTAAAATAAAAAAAGCTCAAGGGCAACGGTTTCATGCCGTTTTGTGCCTTGAGCGAAGCGAAAGGAATGGGTAATAATGATGAATAAATATCCCAGTTATCTGACACATCTTGATGGAGAAGGCCTGCGACAAAAGGCACAAGTGCTTATGTCCTGCTTAGAGGATTGCACCGTTTGCCCACATCACTGCCACGTCAACCGACATAAAGGTGAACTGGGCTATTGTCACGCGGGTTGGGATGCAGAAATCAGCGGTTATGGACCACATTTCGGAGAAGAGCCCCCGCTAGTGGGTAGTTATGGGTCAGGTACCATCTTTTTTAGCCACTGTAATTTGGGGTGTGTGTATTGCCAAAACTGGGACACCAGTCGCCGGCACGGCCAGGAGGCAACTCCGGAGGAACTGGCGGACATCATGCTCGCTCTGCAACGCCAGGGCTGCCACAATATCAATCTCGTATCCCCATCGCACTATGTCCCGCAGATTGTAGCCGCCCTGGCGGCGGCAGCCGGCAGGGGCCTGCGGATACCCCTGGTATACAATTGCGGGGGATACGACGAAAAGGCTACTCTGGAACAAATCGATGGGCTGGTGGACATTTACATGCCGGATTTCAAGTACGCCGACCCGGAAGTGGGGAAGAAGCTGTCCGGCGTCGACTCTTATCCTGAAATTGCGAAAACCGCCATAAAAGAAATGCACCGCCAGGTGGGCGATCTGGCGGTGGATAAGCGGGGAATCGCCAAGCGCGGCCTGATCGTCCGTCACCTGGTTTTGCCGGGTGGTTTGGCGGGGACTGCGGAGGTGCTTGATTTCATCGCCAGGGAAATATCGCCTCGTTCCTATGTCAACATTATGGACCAGTATTACCCTGCCCACAAAGCAAAAGACCATCCCGAGCTAAACCGGCGGATCACGAAACATGAATACCGGGCAGCACTGATGGCGGCCAAAAAAGCAAGCCCGCATTTCCGGCTGGCTTAATACAAATGGACACGACCCAGGTAGACCCCAGGCGGATTTTTATTGACAAAAGCAGGGGCGCAGAACTAAAATTATTGATGAAAAGTTAATACATGCCAGATTCAAGGTGCCCTTGAGAGAGGGAGAATAGGGAAGCCGGTGAAAGTCCGGCACGGACCCACCACTGTAAGCGGTTACAAATCCCCGGAAAATGCCACTGGGTTGAGCCGGGAAGGCGGGGAGGAGGACAAGCCGCGAGTCAGGAGACCTGCCTTGAATTATTATCGATGGTTGACGAAAGGGGGAAGATTTCGTTGCCTTCACCAGCCGGCGGCTTTAAGATGGGAAAAGTCTCTTAGGAAACTAAGAGACTATGTTTTTTTGGAGAAAAAAGGGGGGGATAAACAGTGCTGAAAAGATTTTCGGCGGTATTAGCGGTATTAATTATCATGCTCGTGTTTTCACTGGCGATGCTGCTTGAAGCAGCATATGCCGCTGAAGCCAACCGTTTTGCTTCAATAGTGGCGGCGGACAGGGATTGTTTGCAGGCGGACGGTTCGGAATTTGTAAAGTTTACGGTATACTTGCTGGACGGGACCAATCAGATTGCCGATAACCAGAAAGTGTTTGTCGCTTCCAGCCGGGGAGGCACAGTCGACAAGTTCTTTGCGGATGACGGCGTCACACCGCTTGCGGCTGCCGGGCAGCCCAATGTTTTCGAGGCGCCTGTCGCTGCGGACGGAAAAGCGGAATTCAAGGTTAAGTCTTCTATAACCGGCACGGCCAAAATTGGAGTCGGCCTGGTCCAACCGGCAGGCGATGCCAGCAGCGTCTACCAGTATCTGGTTGAAAACCCTGCGGCCAACGCTTCTTCGGTGGGCCTCATAAGGGTAATTGAAATACGCTTTGTGGACACCGACATCGCTGAGATCGAAGTTTCCGGAAAGCCTGTTCCCAATGAAGGGACAATAAGCGGGAACGGGACGAAGGGGTCGCCTTACAAGGCGAACACCGGCGGCGCTTCACCGGAAGTGAACGGGAACGGAGTTGATTATTTTGAAGTCGAATTCAAGGTAAAGGGGCATAACGGAGCCCCTATCCCCGGAGTTGAAGTGCAGTTTTCTACGAACTACCCTCAAATAGTCCTGAGCAAAAATTCCGCAACCACAGATGCGGGGGGGATGGCAGCAGTCCGGATTTATGCCCAAAAAAGCGGTACATATGCGGTCAAGGCGGCTGCGGGAGACAAGTCGAAAGAGGTATACTTCAGCTTTGCCAGCAACAACCCGGCAACCTGGGAACTCTCCTCCATGAAAATTGATGACGTGGTCCCCGTAGGAATCGACAAGCCGGACAAGCAGTACCTGAAACTGTACGACAGTGACGGCAGTTTGGTGAACCCGGCCAATTTGCAGATTCAAAACATCATCTCCTTTGAATGGTTAAAGCAGCCCGAGGGTTCAAATCTAGCCAACGACTGGGCATTTGACGGCCTGCTGTCCGGAAAGCTCCAGACTGACCAAAACAGCCCCAATCAACACATGTACTATACTTCCAGCGGCTATGTCGTTGTCGCCCTGCCGAAACTGGACAAAAAAGGCGAGTATGTGTTGAAGATGTGTCTTCTGACCAGCGGCAAATCCCACGAGTTCGTTTTTCAGGCCGGAGATTTCGGGGAAGTGACCAGAATAACGCTTTCTTACAGCAAAGCCTTGCCCCTGGACTCCGTCTCGGTGTATCCCAAGGTGTACCGCTATAATGCCGCGGGTTTGTCTGAATCAGTCAGTTCCAGCGATTTCGGCAGCAAAATTGTTTTTTCCGTAAGCGACATCACCAAACTGAATCCGAACAAAGCGGATTTAAATGCGGCCAAAGGCCGAATCCACACGACGGCTACCAGGGAAAACAAAGGGCCGATAACTGTAACAGCGATTGATACGGTGAACAACAAGGCGGCAACCTGCAACATTGAGATCAACGATCTGCTAAGCGGCATAAAGGTTTGCGATTTGGACGGCAACATCCCTGTAAACAAGGAGACAACGGGGAAAATCAAGCTGTTGGATGTTGAGGGAAAGGAAACATACCCCGGAGACTTAAAATCAGTAAGTTTTGATTATGTAGTAACCCAAAAGCCTGAAGGGGCCAAGGTTTATCTTCGGGAGAGCGAGAGCCTGTTGACCGACCTGGAGGATTACGGCTACGGCAAGTTTGACATTTTTTGCGATAAGCCGGGCGAGGTTACCTTCGCCGTAACGCTTAACATCGAGAAATATAAAAATGACGGGAGCAGCAAAGATAATTTGCGTTTCGTCAAGGAAAAAACAGTGCGCTTTGTATCCCGGGAAAAATATGGAGCTCAGAAGGTCGTGATGTTTATAGGCAATACCAGCTATTATGCGGACGGCAAAGTCAAAACCATGGAGGGGGCGCCGTTTATCCTGGCCAACAGGGTGTATGTCCCGCTGCGGCCGGTTGCCGATGAATTGATGGCGGAAACAGAGTGGGACGAAGAGTCGCAGACCGTAACTTTAAAGAGGGAGGACAGGGTCGTGACCGCAACCATCGGCAGCAGCCTGGTCAAGGTGAGCTACGGGCCGGCTTTCATGGCCGACGGGGTGCCGATGATAATTGACGGCCGCACCTTCATTCCGTTCAGGGTGATTGGGGAAGCCTTCGGGGTAACGGTGGAGCCGTTTCTTGACAGTTCAGACAAGGTGGTGGGCGTTGAATTCAGCCAGTGAAGCAGCCGGCTCTCTCTCCGCTGATGATGGGATGAAGCGTTAAGTCGTCAACAACAGATTTCAAGGGGGGCAAAGTACGCACTATGAGAAGATGGATATCGGTTATCCTGGTGGTCTGCTTGATGTTAAGTCTGTTCTCGTCCGCCGGTTGCATCAGAGACGAAAAGACCGGGCCGCAACAGGTCGCCCCGGGCGCTGAAGCGAGCAGCGGCAGCAAGGGTACCCCGGAAGTGGATGCGGCTGAAGGAAAGCCAGCCGGTGGAGCGATTCAAGGTCAAAAAGAAAATATAGAAAATGTAGGGAAAACCAGTCCGGAAGAAAACAAGATTCAGGATGGACAGGGCGAGGCCTCTGAGACGCCTGGCAAAGAGAAAGAGGCGTCTCCTCCGGCGGGCGGAAGTGGGCAGGAACCAGCCGGATCCCGCGGGAGTGAGTATGTGACTTTTGTGGACAGCCTGGGAGAGACGGTCCGTATTAAGAAGAGGCCGCAGAGAGTGATTTCGCTGTATAACTCCTACACCAATGTATGGTATTCGGCGGGCGGGGAAGTAATTGGCAGGATTGACAGCACTGAGCAATTGACGAAAAAGGCCCTTTCGGCAGAGGTCTGCGGCAGCATGGGCAATCCGAACGTGGAAAAAATACTGTCATTAAGACCGGATCTGGTGCTCTTGTCGGCAGGAATAGGCGGGCAAAAAGCCCTGATCCCCATCTTGAAACAGAACAACATACCATACATGGCCATATCCTATGAGAACCTCCAAGAATACCTGCAGGTCCTTAAAACCATGACTGAAATTACGGAAAGGCCCGACTTGTACGACAGGATAGGCAACAAGCTCCAGCGGGAAGTGAACGAAATACTGGCCAGGGTTCCCAAAGACAAACACCCAACCGTCCTGTTGCTCTTCGGCACGGCTACCAGCTTAAGGGTCAGGCTGCCCAACACCACGGTCGGCTATATGTTGAAGGATTTGGGGACCGTGAATATCGCCCAGGATTCCCGTTTGACCGAAGCCGAAATGCAGGTGTTTAGCATGGAGCGTATCCTGGAAAAGGACCCGGACTTCATTTTCTTGCAAACTATGGGCAGCGACTTGGAAAAGATCAAGGCCCGGGTAGCGGAAGAAACGTCGGCCAATCCGGCCTGGAAAACCTTGAGGGCCGTTAAAGAAGGACGGTACATAGTTTTGCCGAAAGACCTCTATCTTTACAAGCCCAATGAAAGATATGCGGAAGCCTATGAGGGGCTGGCCAGGATACTTTACCCGGAAGTGTTCAAGTAGCCAACTTATTTTTAAGGAGAATTCAAGGAGCTTGGCGAATGCAACGGTCTGGAAACGGTGAAAACGTGCAAAACGAAAGCAATAGAAGGCTTACAATCCTGTTTGTTTTGTTGGCGGCGTGTTTTTTGAGTTTTTTAATCAGCGTGGGTAAAGGGTCGTTGAACATCTCCATGGGACAGGTGCTTAAAGCCATTTTTTTGGAGACTGACACCTTGAACCACCAGGTCATTTGGAACGTTCGCCTGCCGAGAACGCTGACAGCCGGGATGGTGGGCATCTGCCTGTCCTTATCAGGGGCAATCCTGCAGGGTGTCTTGCGGAACCCGCTGGCTGCGCCCAACATAATCGGCGTTTCAGCCGGCGCGGGTTTTATGGCCTACCTGGTCCTGATACTGTTTCCGGATTGGTATTACCTGGTGCCTGGCGGGGCGTTCATCGGGGCCTTGCTGGCCACGCTCGCCATTTATTTGCTGGCCTGGAGGCAGGGGGCTCATCCGATGCGGCTTGTTTTGGCCGGCGTAGCTATTTCGTCCTTGCTCAGTGCCGGGATCAATGCCCTGATGATCTTTTACCCTGACCGTTTGGCGGGAATTACAAGTTTTATGGTAGGGGGTCTGGCGGGGAGGACCTGGCCGCATTTCAACCTGTTGTGGCCCTATGCGACTCTGGGGATTGTGACGGCTTTTTTGTTCCCGCAAAGGCTGAACATCCTGATGCTGGGGGATGAGATTGCCACCGGCCTGGGGTTGAATGTCGAGCGCACCAGGCTGCTGTTTATCGCTATAGCTTCGCTGCTGGCCGCAAGCGCTGTCAGCGTGGCGGGACTTCTCGGCTTTGTGGGACTGATTGTCCCGCACACGGCACGGCTTTTGATCGGTTCCGACTACCGGTATTTATTCCCGGCCACAGCCGTCCTGGGGGCGGCAACAGTCGTGTTATGCGATACTGTGGCTCGGCTCCTGTTTGATCCGGTGGAAATCCCGGTCGGGATTATCATGGCAATATTGGGCGGGCCGTTTTTCCTGTATTTGTTGAGAGAAAAAGGGGTGCATTGAGGATGGTTCTACGGGCCGAGCATGTTTACCTCGGTTATGGGAAGAAGAGTGTGGTGGAGGACTTCAATTTGAATGTCAGCAAGGGGGAAATCGTCAGCATCATCGGACCTAACGGCTCAGGCAAAACAACCATACTCAAATCCCTGGCCCGGTACTTGAAACCCCAACAAGGCAAGGTGTATTTGGAAGACCAAGATATTTTCCAATTGAATACCAGGTACGTGGCCCGGAGGATAGCGGTTCTGCCGCAGGTAAAAAGCGCAGCCGGAGATTTGAAGGTGAAAGACTTGATAGAGTATGGGCGCTACCCCCATCTGAAGTTTGGCCGGCGAATGAACGAGGAGGATCACCGTATTGTGGACTGGGCCCTGGAAAGAACAGGGTTGTCCGAACTGCGTCACCGGCCGTTGGCCACGCTTTCCGGCGGTGAAAGGCAGAGGGCGTGGATCGCCATGGCTCTTGCCCAAAAACCGGAAATCATGCTCTTGGATGAGCCTACCGCCTTTCTCGATATTTCTTACCAATTGGAGGTTTTGGAACTGGTCAAGGAGTTGAACGAAACCTTGGGGTTGACGATTGTCATGGTGTTGCACGATTTGAATCACGCCGCCCGTTATTCTCACAGGATCGTGGCGGTCAAAGACGGCGAAGTCCGCAGTGCTGGCGAGCCCCAAAAGGTTTTAACCGGAGACCTGTTAAAGACGATATTCCGGATAGAAGCCGATATGCTCGAAGACAAAACCAACGCCTGCCCTCATATCATTCCCCAAAGAGTGGTCGGCTAAATGGAAAATATCGGTCGCGTGGTCTACCCGTTTACAGCGATAATCGGTCAGGAGAAACTGCAAACGGGCCTGGTATTGAATGCGATTAACCCGAAGATAAACGGCATTTTGATCCGGGGGGAAAAAGGGACGGCCAAGTCAACCGCCGTCCGCGCGCTTGCGGCTCTGCTTCCGGAAATCGAGGCGGTATCCGGATGCCCGTACAATTGCAATCCCGGCGACCCGGCCCGGATGTGCGAATCCTGCAGGGCCGAAATCTCAGCGGGACGGGCACTGGAAACAAAACTTCGCCGGGTGCAGGTAATAGACCTGCCGGTTTCGGCCACTGAAGACCGGGTGGTTGGGAGCCTGGACTTTGAATACGCCATAAAACATGGCCGGCCGCGGTTCGAACCAGGTCTTCTGGCCAGAGCCAACCGTGGCATCCTGTACATAGACGAAGTCAATCTGTTGGACGACCACATCGTGGATGTGCTCCTTGATGCGGCTGCCATGGGAACAAACGTGGTGGAAAGGGAAGGAATATCTTTTTCTCATCCGGCAGAGATCATCCTGGTGGGCACCATGAACCCGGAAGAAGGAGAGCTTCGTCCCCAGTTGTTGGACCGCTTCGGCCTGTGCGTCCAGGTCGAAGGGGTTAAAGACCCCAGGATGAGGGTGGAAATCGTCAAACGCCGCGAAGAGTTCGACGCCAATCCCCTGGAGTTTGTTTCCCGCTGGGCCGGGGAAGAACAGAAACTGAAGGAACGCATAGCTGCCGCCAGGCATCTGCTGCCCCAGGTCAAAGCGTCCCAGGAGATGTTTGAACTGGCCGCCAGGTTATGCCTGCAGGAAAACGTGGCCGGGCACCGCGCCGATATCGCCTTGATAACGACAGCCCTTACCCTGGCGGCCTGGCACGGGCGGACGGAAGTGAAGGAAGAGGACGTCCGTGAGGCGGCGGAACTGGTCCTGCCCCACCGTTGCCGGAACATCCCCCGGCCGCCGCTGGAGCAGGCGGAGAGCGGGGGTGAACAACCGGAACCGCCCGAACGGGAGAGCGATGCCCGGCCGGAATCGCCGCCGGAGTATGAACCAAAAGAGCAAAAAGAGCTTGGAGAAAACGAGCGGCGTGAAGGCGAAAGGGTGGCTAACGAAGATGAGACAAACGCCATTCTCCCGGCTGGAGCATCCGAAAGGGTGTTTGCCGTAGGCCAACCGTTTGCGGTCCGGAAGATTACCAAAGAACGGGACCGGGTACTGCGCCAGGGGTCGGGTCGGCGTTCCCGCACCAGGACAGCTTCCCGGGCCGGGCGCTATGTGCGCAGCACCACGCAGCGCAGGAACAACGACCTGGCCTTCGATGCCACCATGCGCTCCGCGGCCCCTTACCAGCCCTATCGCTGCAAGAAGGGCGTGGCGCTGGCCATCGAACCAGCCGATATCCGTGAGAAGGTGCGGGAGAAACGCATCGGAAATCTGTTGCTGTTCGTGGTTGATGCCAGCGGGTCAATGGGAGCCCGGCAGAGGATGGTGGAAACCAAGGGGGCCATCCTTTCCTTGCTGCTGGACGCTTACCAGAAGAGAGACAAAATCGGCCTGATCGCCTTTAAGGGAAATGCAGCCGAGATGCTCCTGCCGCCCACCAATAGCGTGGAGATGGGACAGAAACTGCTGGAGGACCTGCCCACGGGTGGGAAGACGCCGTTATCCGCCGGCCTGTGCAAGGCTTATGAGGCAGCGAAAACCTGTCTCCATAAAGACCCGAACATTTCCCCGCTGTTGATTATTGTCTCCGACGGGAAAGGGAACGTGAGTATGGGCACCGACAAGCCCTGGTCTGAAGTGCAGAAGATGGCAGGGATCATTCAACAAGAGGAAAGGATTAAGACGCTGGTTATTGATGTGGAAAAAGACGGGTTCGTCTCCCTGGGCCTGGCCCGAGAACTGGCTCAAGCCCTGGGCGGCGACTATTATAAAATAGACGATTTAAAAGCGGATGAGCTGGTGCAGGCTGTAAAGAAGGTCTGAGGTCAGGCGGGTATTAAGCGGTGCGGGGCATTGGGCTATAGAAGCAGAGACAGCAGGCAGCAAAAAATGAACAGCAGGCAGGGAAGGGGAGAAGTATGGACTGGTACACGGTTTTTTGGCGTGAGATGGTGGTTTTAAAAAAGAGGCTGTTTAAATTTTTCGCTGGCAGCATGGTGAGCCCTCTGTTGTACATGATTGCCTTCGGCTGGGGATTGGGACGCGGCCTGCAGACAAACGGCACCGACTACCTGGCGTTTGTGGTGCCGGGTATTATCGCCTTGAGCGCGATGAACGGCAGCTACAACGCGACCGGCGTGCCGGTAAACATCAGCCGGTTTTACCACAAGACCTGGGAAGAGTATCTGATAGCCCCCATCACTCCCTTCTCTTTGGTGCTGGGTAAAATAATGGCCGGCTGCGTACGCGGTTCCTTTTCTTCCTTGCTTATACTTGCTCTTGCTTACGGCATGGGCACCCGGTTGGTATTAAACCTGTGGTTTTTCGTTGCACTTTTTTTGACGAGCTTTTTGTTCGCTTCCCTGGGCCTGGTGGCGGCGCTCATCATAACATCCCATGAGGATATGAACCAGTTTGGGACGTTTGTAATCCTGCCGATGACTTTCCTGTGCGGCACTTTCTTCTCGGTCGACAAGCTGCCGGAATGGGCGGGCTGGCTGATCCGGGCCCTGCCCTTGACTCACGCCAGCCAGTCGCTGCGATCGATTGCCCTGGGACACGGTTTCCCGCTCGCCTCTCTGCTGGTCTTAATGCTGTACTCGGCGGTGCTGTTCGGGTGGGGAGTCCATATTGCCAGGAGAGTTGAGTGACATGCTGTCCAGGGAGGGTCGGTTCTTGATCAGGCTTGAGCATGTGGTAAAAAAATACAAATCCGTAATTGCCGTAAATGATTTGAATCTTCATATAGAGCGGGGAACAGTATTCGGCCTGTTGGGTCCCAATGGAGCGGGCAAGACCACCACGGTCCGCCTCCTGACGACACTGGCCCGCCCCAGCAGCGGGCAGATTATCATCAATGGGTACAACATGAACCGCGACCTGGTCGAAATAAAAAGGCAGATCGGGGTTGTCCCCCAGCATCTTAATGTGGATATTGAGCTGACCGTGCGGGAAAACCTGGACCTGCACTGCCGGTTGCACAGGATAAAACACGCGGAGCGCGCCCAACGGATACAGGAGATGCTCCGGTTTGTCGGCCTGGCAGACCGCGCGGATGATCTGGCGGGAGTTTTGTCCGGCGGGATGAAGCGGCGGATGATGATCGCCCGGGCCCTTATCCACCGGCCGTCGATCCTGTTTTTGGATGAGCCGACGGTCGGGCTGGATCCCCATTCCCGGCGCAGCATCTGGGACTTGATAAAGAATATGAATGCCATGGGGATGACGGTGCTTCTGACGACCCATTATATCGAGGAAGCAGAAGCCTTATGCCATTGCGTGGGACTGATTAATCAAGGAAGGCTGATTGCCCTGGGCAGCCCGCGGGAACTGCTGCAGAAGGTGGGAGAAACAGTGGTGGAATACCTGGAAGACGGAACCACCAGGAACAAGTTTTTCTCCAGACGGGAAGACGCCATCAGCTTTGCCGCCGGCCTCAGGGGCAGCGTGTTGATCAGAGAGGGCAATCTGGAAGACGTGTTTGTGGAATTGACCAGCCGCAAAGTTGACTTGCCCGGGTTTGTTCAACCACAGGGCACGGACCACAGTCATGGCCCCATGTCCGGCCCGGCTAGCCAGATTGGGCGGTAATGATGCGTAGGGAGGGAATGGAAACATGTCGTTCAAAGTGATCTATCTTACGTCGATCGAAAACGACATTCATACCCTGGTCCAGGCTGTCAATCGAATTAAAGAGGAACATGGCCCGGTTGTCCGGGTTTACGCCCGGGCCAAAAGCGACTTGGCTGATGAGGACAATATTGTTCGATTGCTTAATGAGGTTAGGGAGGCCGGTTTGGTTATATTTAATCTGATGGGAGGCAAGGAAAGCCTGCCGGGTTTCGACCGGGTGGTGAAAGAGGCCCTTAAGAATGGTGTTCCTCTCCACGCCCAACCCTCCTCGGCCGAAAACAGCCAGGAACTGAGGAAAATCTCCACGGTTTCCGCTCAGGATTATTCCCTGGCGCAAAGGTATATTCATTACGGGGGGACTGAAAATTTTATCAACCTGTTGCTGTGGGCAGCCAACCGTTTTGGAGGGCTTGCCTTGGCGGCAGCGGAGCCGAAGATGCTGCCCTGGGAAGGGATTTATCATCCGCGATTTCCGGCCGGGATTGATCAAACAAGCTATTGGCGGCAAAACTGCCTGTTGAACCGCATCGCGGTCGGGATAGCATTTTACCGGAGCCACTGGATAGCCGAAAATACGTTGTTCGTGGATGCCCTCATCGAGGCTTTGGAAAAGCGCGATGTCAACGTTGTTCCGGTGTTTCTTCACGCTGTCCGCGATGCGGAACTCGGCACCAAAGGCCTCGAGTGGGTGATAGAAAACTATTTCATGCAGGGCGGAAGGCCGGTGATTGATGTTCTGGTCAGCCTGCTGAGCTTTTCGCCTTTCACAGGGTTAGGCCATAAAATCAAAGAATCGAGCACGGATAACTGTTTATTGGAATTAGGGGTGCCGGTCATCAAGGCCATTACGTCCATGAACAATTATCAAGAGTGGTCCGGGTCGATTCAGGGGTTGGGCCCCTTGGATGTGAGCATGAGCGTGGCCATGCCCGAGTTTGACGGGACCCTGATTACCGTGCCGGTAGCTACCAGGGAATACGGGGAACGGGACGCTTCGACCGGCGCCGCTCCCGTTTGTTACAAGCCTGTCCCTGAGCGGGTGGACAAAGTGGCAGGATTGGCCGTTAATTGGGGAAAGCTGCGGCATAAACCCAACGCTGAAAAGAAAATAGCGATCATATTCCATAATTATCCTCCCCGCAACGACCGGATCGGCTGCGCTTTTGGGCTGGATTCGGCCGCGAGCGTGTGGAACATCTTGAAGGACTTGCAAAAAGCGGGTTATGTGCTGGAATCATTGCCGGAAAACGGGCAGGAATTGATGGAACAGATTATTAACAGGGTGACGAATGACCGCCGTTGGGCCAGTGCAGAACAGATGGCCGGTCTGGCAGTCGACGGAGTGACCCCGCAAGAGTACGGAGCGTGGTTTGAGCGTTTACCCCCGGAAGTGCGGGAAAAAATGAACTCCGATTGGGGACGGGCGCCGGGGGAGGTGTTCAATTATGGCGGCAGGCTGCTGATCCCCGGCATCATCAACGGGAACGTTTTTATCGGTTTGCAGCCTCCCCGGGGGTTTGGGGAAGACCCGGCCAAAATTTACCACAGCCCGGATGCATCGCCCACACACCATTACCTGGCTTATTACCGCTGGATCAGGGATGATTTCAAGGCCGATGCGGTTCTGCATATTGGCAAGCACGGTTCTTTGGAGTGGCTGCCCGGAAAATCGGTGGGCCTTTCCGCAAGCTGTTACCCTGATCTGGCCATCACCGACCTGCCGCACATTTATCCCTACATAATCAACAATCCCGGGGAGGGAACCCAGGCCAAACGCAGGAGCTATGCCTGCATTATCGACCACTTGGTTCCGGTGATGACCAATGCTGATTCCTACGATGAAATGGCGGAGATTGAGGTCCAGCTGGAGGATTATTACCAGGCAAAAACCCTTGACCCGGATAAGTTGCCGCACTTTAAGAAGCTTATTTGGGAAAAGGTCGTCCAGGCCAACCTTGATAAAGACCTTGCTGTGGATAAACAAACTGCGCTGCAGGATTTTGACGGATTTCTGGAGAAGCTGCACGGCTATTTAAGTGAGATAAAAGATACCCAGATCCGGGACGGGCTGCACATTTTGGGCGAGCCTCCGCGTGACGGTCGGCTGGTGGAAATGCTGGTTGCCTTGACCAGGCTGGCCAATGGCCCGGTCCCTTCCTTGCGACAGGCGGTGGCCGAAGCGCTGGGCTATGATTATGAGGACCTGTTGGCCAAAAGGGGCAGGTTGATTCCAGCGGCAGGACGGACCTGCGGGCAAATACTGGATGAGATTAATGCCGTTGTTATGAAGATGATGGAAGAGCTGCACCAAAAAAACTTTTGCCCGGAAGAAATTCCGGCGATTTGCAGGCAGTACTTGAATAAAACAGCAGCACCCGTCGAGGAGGCATTGCGTTATGCCGCCACGACTCTGGTGAAAAAACTGGGTGAGACAACCGCTGAGCTTTCCAATATCCTGAATGCTTTGGCTGGCGGGTATACGCCGCCTGGCCCGTCCGGGGCGCCTACCAGGGGCATGGCTGATATACTGCCTACGGGGCGCAACTTCTATTCCGTTGACCCCCAGGCAATCCCTTCCCCAGCCGCCTGGAAAACAGGAGTTGCCCTGGGTGATGCGCTCTTGGAAAGGTACCTGGCTGATGAGGGACGTTACCCTGAGAGCATCGGCATCATAGTCTGGGGCAGCCCGACCATGAGGACCAAAGGGGACGATATAGCCGAAATATTATACCTGATGGGGGTCAAGCCCGTCTGGGAAGAAAAGAGCGGGCGGGTGAAAGGGCTTGGCATCATACCGCTGGATGAGCTGAACCGCCCGCGGATCGATGTGACCATGCGCATCAGCGGTTTTTTCCGCGACGCTTTCCCCAATATTGTCGCTTTGCTGGATGAAGCGGTGGAGATGGTGGCAAGACTGGAGGAAAGAGACGACGAAAACTACCTGGCCAAGCATGTGCGGCAAGAAATTGAAGAGAACGTTAAGGCGGGCCTGGACGAGAAAACGGCCAGGGAATTGGCCGGTTTCAGGATTTTCGGCTGCCGCCCCGGGGCATATGGCGCAGGGGTAAGCAATGTCATTGAGGCGAAGAACTGGCAGGACGAAAAGGATTTGGGGCAGGTGTATGTGACCTGGGGAGGGTATGCATACGGGCGCAAAGTGTACGGCAAGACCGTCCCGGAAGTGTTCAAGAAACGGTTGAGCCGGCTGGATTTGGCAGTAAAAAACGAAGATACCCGGGAACACGACATCCTCGACAGCGATGATTTCTATTCATACCACGGCGGGATGGTCGCTGCGGTTAAAGCCTTCAAGGGAGCGCTGCCCCGGGCTTACAGCGGGGACAGTTCCGACCCGGACAGGGTAAAAATGCGCTCCACGGCAGAGGAGACCAAGCATGTTTTCCGCAGCCGCGTCTTAAACCCCAAGTGGATCGCCAGCATGCAAAGACACGGTTATAAAGGGGCCGGCGATATGTCAGCTCTGGTTGACAACATTTTTGGCCTGGATGCCACCGCTGAGGTGATGGAAGACTGGATGTACGAGCGGCTGGCGCGAACCTACGCCCTGGATCCCAAGATGCAGGAATGGTTTAAAAAAGTCAACCCGTACGCCCTGCAGAATATAACTGAACGCTTGCTTGAGGCCATAAAGCGGGGGATGTGGGAAGCCAGCCCCGAGATGGCGGAGGAACTAAAAGAGATTTACCTGGATGTGGAAGGAGAGCTGGAGGCGCCTACCGGTCATTGACGGGGGATGGGCTTGTTTGCAGGTTTGCCGGGCGGTGCTTTGCCCAAAGTACGGGGTTGGTGGCGTATTCAGATGATTAAGCGTTGGATTAATCCGAAACTAATCTTGGGATTGTTCTCAGGCCTATGCCTGGCGTTGTCCGGAATCGCAGGCGCAAGGCCTGCGGCGCAAGCCGTGCCGGTGGGGCCTTCAAGAAACGTGAGCTTTGATACGGTGGAAGGAGACCTGCGCTGGGATAATGGCGTATCCGTCAATAAGGGCCGGGCGGTTTTTCAGCTGGCTGTTCAGGAAGACGCGCATCCCCGGAAGCTGAAATGGGCCTGGCGCGGCGCCGGCCAGGTCTGGGCGATGGCAGAGTATACCGACAAGAATGTCATTTATTACATAATGAAAGGCTCTGAACCGCCCAAGGCCGATAAAGTAACCTTTATTGACCAGAATGGCGTTCCCAGGATCATGGTCCCCACCGTGTTGGAACTTCCCCAGGGTACGGTTTTGGTAGACTTGCTGGAAGACTATCGCCGGTATTACGGCCAAAAAGAAGTCGGCGTGGAGAATGTGCGCATCGGCCTTAATGCTGCAGACTTTACAGAGATCAAAGATTTTATGATCGAGGAATATGCAAAACAACCAAATCCCGGCCGGGGAAACGGGGCTGGCCTGCCAACGGGCATACATTTACAATTGCAGGTGCCTCAGGGCAACGATAAGGATTTTTACCTGATTAAAGGAGTGGAATCTCCGATTCAGGTAATGGTAAGGGCGTTTTTGGACAAAAGTCAAAAGGGAGAGTTAACCGTTACCCTTCCGGAAACGGTAACGATAATTTCCTACGATGATGCAAAGCTGAAGCTGGTTGAGGGTCACACTTTGCTAATGCCGCTGGCAATGGGGCCGGGCTATGCGGAAGAATCCTTCGCCGTCACGGTGAAAGGTTCCGGGCCTGGCAGGGTAGTGGCGCAAGCCCGGTTGGGCGATGAAACCCAGAGGGTGGATAAGGATATGGCTTGCCCGGAACTGGAGAGCATCTCCGGCAGCATCCGCCTGCGGAAGGAAGGGGTTTATCCCGTCCAGCACAGTTCGCATAAGGTTACCCTGAAAAAAGAGCTTAAAAATTATGTCAAGGTAAAAGAAGACGTTTTCTCTTCATTCCACAAGCTGTTTGGCGCCGAAGAGGAATACGACAAACCGGCGGGTATGGCCTGCGGGGTTTTGGAAAACGGCACATCATACAACTTGCTCCTGCGGGTGAAACTCTCGGTGCTGGATGCAAACTGGCAAGAAATTCCTTGTTTCAGGGGCGAACATTTTCAAAGAGAAGGGGGAACGGAAGCCCCGCCGGTGCCGGAAACCGTAATAAGCGTAGAGGCGGCCTCAGCCCAGGACTTTAAGGTGCCGCTGTTTGCAGACGCTTACTCGGTAAAACCCGGCATCTACCCGGCCGTGTTAAAGGTTTCCCTGTTCGGCACCAGCACTGATGTTGTCGTTCGGGAATTCGACCTTCATGTAGAAAAGGAAAGCCAGATCCAGATAATTACCGGATTTTTGGCCATTGTCTTGTCTTTGCTGAGCGTACTGTTGATGGTCCTTAAAAACAAAAGCTGGGCGGGGCGGCTTAAGACCAGCGAAATCATTCTGATTGCCCTGTTTGCGGCGGTAAAATTCTCAATTGTGGATGTTCCCTGGTTTGTTTTTGGCGATGTGATCAGGGCTGTCCTGGGTCCGATGGGTCCGTTCATGCATCTTGTCACCGGCGTTTTCTGGGACATTATCAATGCCATGTTTCTGGTATCTTTGGTTGTCCTGATTTCCAAGCCGGGAGTGGTCATCATTTCCTCGGCGGTGAGAATAATCCTGCAGGGCATTGCCTTTGGCACATTTAATCCCGTGACCATCCTGCTGATGCTCTCTTATGCCTTTCTGGCCGATGCACTGCTGTATTTTACCGGTTTCACCAGCCAAAAAAGGGCCTTTCAAGAGCGCTTGTCGACATTTTCCGTGTTGGGGGTTATCTTCGCTATGCAGCACGTTTATTCGACCTATACCTTTTATTACATCTGGATGTATTTGTATCGTCTGTTTTATCCGAACTGGTATATAAACATCAGCGCCATTGTTTCGGCAGCGTACTCCGCCCTGGGTGCCGTGATGGGTGTGTACCTGGGCAACAGGTTGAAGCGGGTGAATGGATAGTGCGCCTGAAGTTTATCGAAGCGGAACTGAAAGAGACGCCGTTTCACCGGCTGGATGTGCGAACCAAGCTGATAATGCTGTTTTGCGTGGCCGTGCTTGGGATGGCTTTGAATCAATGGAAGGCTTTGGCCTTCATTTACCTGGCGGTGTTAAGCCTGGCCGCCCTGGCCCGTCTTTCCGGCGACAAGTGGAAGGCGCTGGGCGTCATTACTTTCCTGACAATGTGGGGGATCATGTGGGTGCAGGCTGTTTTTTATGACGCCTACCCCCGCACTCCCCTCATTTACCTGCTCCCGCCCATGCTGGTTAATCCATCAACGCCGGTGATAGGCGGATTATGGGAGGGGATTGCCATTTACTACGAGGGATTCACCTATGGAATGGCCCAGTCCTTGCGGATGATCGCTCCCATGACACTCGGGCTGCTCATTTTCTGGACGGAGGACCCTGTAAGGGTGCTGACAGGTTTGAACAAACTCAAACTTCCCTACGCCGTATCCTTTATGGTGATGACCTGCCTGCGCTTTATACCCATCGCTTTTGCGGAAGCAAAGGTAACCATCGGTTCGCAGCGCCTGCGCAGGTACAAGCCGTTTGATCCAAAAGGCATCCTGCTTGGCTACGGCATTTATCGGACTACAGTGCAGGTGATGATGCCTCTTCTGGCCAATTGCGTGAGAAAGGCCGCCAATATGGCCAAGAGCGCCGATTCCCGGGCTTTCCGGGCCTCCGAAGAGCGGACGGAACTGCGGGAAACTAAAATTAAGGCGGCGGATGGAATAATGATTCTGTTCTTTGTTGGCGCCACTTTTATGGTCTTGGCCTCCAAATTCCTGTTTTATCTGTCCGTGTCCGACAGGTACACGAACGACACCCTGCTGCCCATCTATTGGATTGCCCACAGATACCTTTGATTGAGGATGCTGGTCGAGGAGCATTGGCGATGATAATAATAGAAAATGTTTCGTTCAGGTATCCGACAAGAAAAGATTTTGCCTTACAGGGCATCAATTTGCGGGTAAATGAGGGCGAGTTCGTCCTGCTTGCCGGCCCTACGGGATGTGGCAAAACGACCTTGCTGAAATGCTTGAACGGGATCATTCCCCACGAATCCGCAGGAGAGTTTCACGGCCAGGTCTGGATCGATGGCCTGAATACCAGGGAATACCCTGTCAGGGTCTTAGCCCAAAAGGTTGGCCTGGTGTTCCAGAACCCCGATGAGCAGATCTTCTCGACCAGGGTGGTGGATGAGGTCGCTTTCGGCCTGGAAAATCTCTGCTGCCGCCGAGATGAAATGCTGGCCAGGATAGAGTGGGCATTGGAGAAGGTAGGGATGGCCGGGCACATAAACAGCAGCACCAATTCCCTGTCAGGAGGGCAAAAACAGAGGGTGGCCGTTGCTTCGATGCTGGCCTTGAAACCGGGAGTGCTGGTGCTGGACGAGCCGATCAGCCAGTTGGATCCACAAGGGGCCCAGGAAGTCCTCGAAGTGGTGAAAAAACTTAGTGATGAGGGGATCACCATCATCCTGGTGGAACACCGTCTTCACGAGGTTGCCTCATGGGCGGACCGGGTGATTGTCATGAATGACGGCATGATAGAACTGGATACGTCGGCCCGAAAAGTGCACGAGCACCTCGATTGTTTCGAAAAGCTCGGCTTGAGAAATCCAATAGTCAAGAAGGGCTTAAGGCCGGTGATGCAGGCTATGATATTCCCGGGCGCGGTGAAGGGAGAGCATAAAGTAGAGGCTATTGAGAACGAGGTTATTGAGAACGAGGGAGCCGACAGCGCAAAACGCCAAAGAAAGCTTATTGAGGTGAGGGATTTATGGTTTGCCTATAACTCCAGGAAGGCGCGCAACAAAGAAAATTGGGTGTTAAAAGGGATTGATCTGGATATATATGCGGGCGAAGTTGTCGCTGTGCTGGGGAATAACGGGAGCGGAAAGACTACCCTGCTGCATCACCTGGCCGGGCTGCATAAGCCCCAAAAGGGCAGAGTGACGGTGGCAGGAAAGGACACTATAAAGAATAATGCGTACCGGCTTGCGGGCACGGCGGGGATTCTTTTTCAAAACCCTTCGTTAATGCTGACCTGCGACACCGTCTATGACGAAGTGGCCTTTGGGCCGCGGAATTTGAGATTGCGGAAAGAAGATATTAGCAATCGCGTTGCCGAATGCTTGGTGCTGATGGAATTGGAGGATTTGGCGCCATATCATCCCCAGTCCTTGTCAGGCGGCCAGCGCCTGAGATGCGCGGCTGCCGCCATTCTCTCCATGAGCCCGGCGGTCATTCTGCTGGACGAGCCTACCAGCGGGCAGGATATATTGCATATCAGGAAGCTGATGGGGCTGTGCCGGGAGTTGGCCAAGCAGGGCAAGGCAGTGGTCTTTATAACCCATGATTTTGAAGTCGCTGCCGAATACAGCGACAGGATAGTGGTGATGCGTGACGGGAAGATCTCGCTGGAGTGCAGCGCGGAAGATATTCTTCCGGCAGAGGGCTGTGCTGGTACAGGAAACAAACCGGAATGGAATCAGTGTTAGGAAATAAAGGTTAATTATAGGGAGGCAAATCAGGATGTTGCGGTTACCAATAAGAGGAAAAAGCCGCCTCTTTGTGCTGGCGGCAGTTTTGGTTCTGGTGGTTGGAGGGTGCAGTCAAGATGGCAGAAAATCAGGGCATAAACCGGCAAGCCTAAAGCCGCATTTGGAACTCGTTCATGAAATATCGCTGGGCAATGCGGCGGAGGATAGGATTCCTGACGTTACCACGGACCGGTGGTCGTTCGGCGTACAGCCCAGCATGCCGCTGGTAGCGCCGGACGGCAAGCATGTGCTGGTGGTTAAGGAAGAAAAGATGTCCTGGTTTGATATTTCCACGGGGGCCGAAAAGTGGAGCAGGGCGACTTATGGAGGCATAAGCTCTTACGTTGTCGATGATGCCCGGTTGTACATGATTGAGAAATACGCGAACAAACGTGATAAAGAACACGGCTATATCATTTGCCTGGACAGCGATACCGGCAAAGAACTATGGAAGTACGACGTTCAAAAAGACCTGGCGCCCGCCGTGTCAAAACATAAGCCCCAGGCTGTGCCACCGGACATTTGCTGTTATATAAAAACGGCCTTGGATGCAGGCAAGGTTTACGTGATCGGCAGCACCTCGTGGAGTGAGGGCATAAACAAAAACAAGGCGGAAATACTCTTGTGCTTGGACCAGAACGGCCGGCAGATCTGGAAAAGGGAGTATTATGGGTATCCCGGTTTAATCAGCATGAGCAATATGAAAGTTGTTGCGGGGAAGCTGGTAATGGGAAACTACAGCTACGGCGACGAGATCAATGGGCCCGCCTGCGTTCATGCCTTCGACATTAATACCGGGGAAGAAGTATGGAAATATGATATCGAAAACGACCCGGGGCTGGCCAGTTCAAAGAGCACTAACGTAGCCGCCGATGTGGTGGGTGACAAAATAATAGCTGTTGCCAACTTCGGGAAAGTGTATATTCTGGATGTCAATGGGCGGAAAATCAAAGACTTTATTGTTTTCAAACCGGAGCAATACCAGAATGTCACTTTGTACACGAGCGTTTATAACAGTGGCCTGGCCCCCGGCCAGGACGAGATCATTATTGCCCCTGGCAGCACCATTGTCAAAGGCGCCAGCAATGTAAAAGCGCAAGTCGAGCATCCCGATGCCAATTCAATCATGGTGTACGACCTGAATGGAAACATGAAATGGAAGTTTCGTTTGGGCGGTAAGGTCTCAAGCTTATTGGTGAAAGGCAAATTTCTTTTGCTGGGAACAATGCATAACCAATATACGATGGACTATGATTATTGCGGGGTTTACGCCTTTGACCTTACCCAGGAGGCCTCGAGCACAGAACTGAACATGGCGGAAAAAAGCGTTGTGGACAGGTATATCGGTTTCTACCGGACGGATGGGGCTGTTCTTTATGATTGCCTGGGCGCCTCGCAAGACGGGCAGACCATTTGCGCCACCACTTGGCCGACCCGGGTAGGCGTCAATAAGTTCGGCAGGCATGGCCTTTATGTTTTGAAAATACAATGACAATGATGCGCAGCAGGATGAGCAAATGAACGGCGGCAATGAGTTAATCAAACTTCTCGTCCTGCGGGTGACGAACGACTGCAACTTGCGCTGCCGGTATTGTTATGCCCGCGGCGGGGACAACCGCGACCGCATGAGCCTGGATGTCGCCCGACAAGCGATTGATTATGCAGCCGCCCGCAGCAAGTCATTTAAAATACAGTTTACCGGCGGTGAACCACTCCTGGAATTTCCTTTAATCAAAAAAATCATAGACTATGCCAACAGCCGGTGTTCATCAGCGGTTGTCTACCAACTGCAGACCAACGGCACCTTGATTACGCCGGGGATTGCCAGGGAATTGAAGTACCTGGGGGTTGCCGTAGGGGTCAGCCTGGACGGCATGCCCAAGACCAACGATTGGTTGCGCCCCGCGGCCCATGGGGGCGGTTCGGCTCTTGCCGTCTTGCAGGGCTTGCACAACCTGAAGTCGGCCGGGATAAAGGTGGGACTCACCGCTGTCTTGACGGCAGATAATGTTGCCGGGTTGCCGCAATTGGTGGAGTTGGCCAGCTACCTGGGGAACATTTATGGCATTGCCCTTGACTTGTTACGGCCCTTGGGGCGCGCCGCGCAAAACAATGTCTTGCCGCCGGCGCCGGAATTGCTGGCAGGCCAAGTCAGAGCCGCTTTAAGCAGGGCCGAGGAGTTGTCCGGTATGGGAGGCAGCCAGGTCAGGTTCAGGGAGGTCGAGAGGCTAAAGTACCAACTGCATCGCGGAATAGCCCGAAAACATTATTGCTATGCCACCACAGGCCAATCCATGGCTGTAACGCCGCGGGGCGAGGTTTATCCCTGCTCTTCTCTGGCTGATGTTACCGGCTTTTGCCAGGGAAACATCGCTGACCGTGATTTTTCCCTGGCCAGAGCTTTATCCCGGACGCCATCGTTGAAGGGTGCGGCCCACGGGCCGGCAAGATGCCGGGAATGCCCTGACCGGTGGCTCTGCGGCGGAGGATGTCTGGCCCGTGCTTATGCCTATACGGGCGGGGTCGATGCGGTATATTCGGGCGACTGTCTTCTCAAGCAAGTGTTTTTGCGGTATGTGCGGGAAAAAGAACAAGCTGTTGCGCGAACGGAGGTAAAAATGACGTGAATAAAACATATCCCTTTGCCGCAATTGTCGGGCAAGAAGAAATGAAAAAAGGGTTGCTGCTGAATGCTATAAACCCCAAACTGTCGGGGATCCTCATCCGCGGGGAAAAAGGGACGGCCAAATCAACCGCCGTGCGGGCCCTGGCAGCAGTTTTGCCGGAAATAGAGGTCGTGGCGGACTGCGTATTTAGCTGCGATCCAGGCGACATTGCCACCATGTGCAGCGGCTGCCGCCAGCGGTTGGAGTCCGGCGAAAAACTGCCGCGGGCCAGGCGCAAAATGAGGGTTGTCGACCTGCCGGTGTCGGCCACCGAAGACCGGGTGGTCGGCAGCCTGGATATAGAAAAGGCTATCAAGAAGGGGGAAAAGCATTTTGAGCCGGGGGTGCTGGCCCAGGCCAACAGGGGCATTCTGTATGTCGATGAGGTCAACCTCCTGGACGATCACATCGTGGACGTGCTGCTGGACTCCGCGGCCATGGGGGTTAACACTGTGGAAAGGGAGGGGGTGTCTTTCAGCCACCCCGCCAATTTCATCCTGGTCGGCACCATGAACCCCGAGGAAGGGGAGCTCAGGCCCCAGCTGTTGGACCGTTTCGGCTTGTGCGTAACAATCAGCGGGATTCTTGACCCGGTCCTGCGGGTGGAAGTGGTCCGGCGGCGGCTTGATTTTGAAGAAAGACCGGATGAATTCATCAGGCGCTGGGAGCCGGAAGAGGAAAAGCTCAGGCTGCAGATAAGCAAAGCCATGGAGCTTTTGCCCCGGGTGACAATATCGGACGATATGCTGTACCTGATTGCGCATATAGCGGTGGAGATGGGGGTGGACGGGCACCGGGCCGACCTGGTGATGATGAAGGCCGCCAAAACCACGGCCGCCTTGAACGGCAGGGTAGAGGTAATCAAGGATGATGTCCTGGAATCGGTTGATTTGGCCTTGCTTCACCGCATGCGCCGCAAGCCTTTTCAGGAGCCGGCCCTCGACCGGCAGAAGTTGCAGGGCATATTGACAGGGGTAAGATGATCAGATGAAGAGGGTCAAAAAATGAGGAAATTTGCCTGGATATTGTTGATGTTGTTAGGACTGAGCGCGTTCGTGCCGTCAGGGTGCAAAAAACAGGATTGCAGGTGACCCGGCGCATCAATCCCCTTGTTCGCATGACTACGAAATCACCGATTTGGACCATTATTATGAGTATTTTGGCGGGCTAGCCAAATCCGTTGAGGCCGCCGGCGGGATGAAGCCGGAAATGCTGTTCAACGACACGACAAAAGAGGTGATCATTACGGAGAATGTGGCGGCGGCCATCAACAGGGGGGTGAGGACACGCCTTTTAAATCCCAAATGGATTAAGGGTCTGCTGAAGCACGACTATCACGGAGTCCAGCACATTTCAGACCGGGTGGAGAATCTGCTGGGTTTGGCGGCGGCCACCAACAGGGTCGACAACTGGATATGGAGCAAGGTCGCCGAACGCTATGTGTTCGACGAAGAAATGAGGAAGCGGCTGCAGGAAAACAACCGCTGGGCTGCCGCCGAAATAATTGACAGGCTGCTGGAAGCGAACAAGCGAGGATACTGGCTGGCCGGCGACGAAGAGCTGGAAAAACTCCGCGAGGCCAGCCTGGAAATGGAAGGCGCCATCGAGGAAAAGCTCTGATACAAAAGGTTATTATGGCCAATAATAGCCGTTTTGCAAGATGGTTGGCATTGACTATTATATTTAATTTAATTGACAAATAAACGTTTAGGGCATATGCTTAAAACAGATGCAAATTATGGGGAGAGGAGGTGAGATTATATTTATGAGGTTCAATATGGGTCAATTGGATGCTCTCGAAATTACTGTATTGGCTGAAGATTCCGTACCCTATGAGAGCCGCTTATCTGGCCAGCACGGTATTTCCTATTTGGTTGAAGCATTTAAAAACGGGCATAAAGTAAATGTCTTAGTCGATGTTGGACAGAATCCCCAAGGACTTTTGCATAATATGGAGCAATTAAAGGTGGACCCTGCCAGCATTGACATGGTTGTGCTCACCCATTGTCACTACGACCACACCAAAGGCTTGGCCGCAGTCCTTTCCAGGATCGGAAAGGATAATGTCCCTGTGGTGGCTCATCCTTCGCTGTTCAGACTGAATTTTGTGACAAGACCATATTTGATGCATGTCGGCGTAATGAACGGGGATCAGCCGGACGAAGTGGTAAAAAACGGCGGGAGACTGTTTTTAGTTTCCGAACCGCTGGAGCTAATGGAAGGGCTTATTACCAGCGGCGAAATTGAAAGGACAACTGATTTTGAAGAAGTGGGAATACCGTTGTACACCTTGGCTAATGGCCGCATAGAAGCGGACCAAATGAAGGATGATCTTGCCCTTATTGCCAATGTAGCCGGGAAAGGATTAGTGATTGTTTCAGGTTGCAGTCATGCCGGAATTGTCAATATTTGCCGGCAAGCCATAAAACTGACAGGGGTTGAGAAGATCGAAGGCATACTAGGGGGATTTCACCTTGTAGGATCTGGGCCGGAACGAATTTCAAAGACAGCGTCAGCCTTGGAAGATTTAAGACCTGCCTGGATTGCAGCCGGGCATTGCACTGGTTTCGAGGCCGAAGTTGTCCTGAAAAACGTTTTAAATGATCGTTTTCATCATCTATCATCAGGCAATGTCTATACTGTTTAGAAGTTTAAAGAAATAAACGGGATGAGGTGAATAATTATATGAGAAAGCTAACCCTAGGCGAGGTAATTGTTATTGGCGCTGCTCTTTTTGCTGGTCATTTTGGCGTTGGCAATACCATTTTTCCCATGAAACTGGGGCATGAAACCGGTACGGCATGGTTAATGGCCGCTATTGGTTATGCCGTTGTCGATTCGCTGTTGCCTATGCTGGGGTATTTGGCTGTAGCCATGACGAATAACAATATCGTTAACATAGCCTCTAGGGTATTGAATCCTACCTTCGGGAAAGTTTATGCAACGATTCTGATGTTGATTATAGGACCGGTTTTTATCCTGCCCAGGGTATCATCAGCAACCCATGAAATGTCTGTTTTGCCAATATTTCCCGGAGTGCCGCTGGTGGCAACCGTAGCGGTCTTCTTCCTGTTGAATGCTTATGTCTGCCTTAACCCCAGCAAAGTTGTTGATCGTCTGGGACAGATACTTTCTCCGCTATTGGTTTTGTCGATTGCTCTTGTCCTCATAAAAGGTATTTTTTCACCCATTTCGGCTCCTGTTGATTTGGGTGTCAAATCTCCTTTCGGAGTAGGGTTTACATATGGTTATAACACAATGGATGCTATTGGGGCAGTTTTATTTGGGGGATGGATTCTGGCCGAATTTAAAAGACGCAATGTGACGGAGAAAAAGGCTCAATACGAAGGATTGCTCAAAGTTGGAGTAATAACTGTAGTATTGTTGGCTGTTACCCAGGCATCAGAGATTTACCTTGGCGCGTCTACCGGCAGCTTAATGAAGGATGCCACCTTGGGGTCCTTGCCGGTTAAAATTACAACTAGTTTATATGGGCAGGTCGGGGTTGTAATATTTGCCCTGCTAATGGCCTTGGCCTGTTTTACCACATCTGCCGGACTGACAGCCACCTCTGGGCATTTTTTTGAGGATTTGAGCCAGGGCCGGTTAAAATACAGGTCAGTCGTTATTGCCAGTTCCTTAGTTGGTTTTGCCCTGGCCAATTTTGGTTTGGACAAAATTGTGAGGTGGACAGTGCCCTGGCTGAATTTAACTTACCCTGCCTTGATTGTGATGATTGTGGGTACTGTCTGCGGCTTACTTGAGAAGAACAGGGCGTCCATGACCTGGGGCTCTGCAGCGGGGCTAATCTTTGGGGCGATGGAAGCCGTGGGTGTAGCCGGGTTTAATGTGCCGGTTTTTAACAACATACTAAAAGCAATGCCCTTGGCCAGTTCGGGCTTTGCGTGGCTGGTTCCCACCATAATTGCCATGATAATCGGAACCCTGATAAGCAAATATACGGGAACGAAATCGGCAATTAACACCTAGCCGGCTGTTAAACTTGACAAATTCAGCCGGTTTGATAGAATTTCTTTAACAATCAATCAAGGTACGATGGGTATTATGGAGTAGCTTGGCTACGGTATCGGAACGCACTTCCGATATAGAGTAATCAAGCCTAGCTCTTTGAATGCATGGTTATGTGTTCTGGAGAGTTAGGCTTTTGTTTTTTGTCAGGATGATTCTCTCAAGTTTTAAAACCAACAGGGAGGATGCCTATGTTAAGAACAGATTTGGATGAAATAAAAAAAGAATGGATAAAAATGACCAACGGTCAAGCTGTCAATACAAACATTGTCAAACCGTACATACGTGAATCATGGCAAAGAAGCCTTGCCTTTAAGGTTAATCCCTATCAAATAAGCGAAGAACTGTTTTTGTCTAATGAGGAAATAGAGAAATTATCGGCTCTTGAACATATAAAAGAATCGTACGGAGATATAGTGAGCGCCATCAAAGATGTAGCTCTTGAAATGGAGCTTACTGTTGAAATATTTGATCAAAACGCCAGAATTCAAGGCATCCTTGCTTTTTCCGGCGTTTTTCATCTTAATAAGGAACCCCAGCAAAAATATATTATCTTCCGGGACTTATCCGAAGAAAAGATAGGGACTAATGCGGTTATCCTGGCTTTAAAAGAAGGAAAACCCATTCAGTTAAGAGGGCCGGAGCATTTTAACCATGGCTTGCAAAATGCCAATTGTTCCGCGGCTCCTATTCATGATGTCAATGGGAAGATTATCGGGGCAATAAATATTGTTAGTCACAGTAAATCTCAGACCGTTGAAACATTAGGTTTAGTGACAAGTATCGCCAAGATACTGGATGACTATACGCTCATTAGGAATATGTTGGATCAATTGACTGTTTACAATTCAACTTTAAATGAAATCATCGAATACTTGCCCCAAGGGATAATCTGGGTTAACAGCCAGAATCAGATTGAGAGCTACAATAAAAAGGTTTTCCGCATGTTGGAGATGGAAGAAGCTCATAAAGACTACAACTTATCTAAAGAGAGGCTTGGAAGATATCTAAAACAAATCGACTCTCTTGCCAGCAAAAAAGAACTCGATCAAAGGGAAATTGTTTTAGAGGTAAACAATATTAAGAAGTCTTTTCTCATTTCAATAAAAGATATCTTGGATAAACAACAACAAATCAAAGGCAAATTAGTTGTTTTTGAAGATACGCATAAAATCCTGCGCAACACTTTCAGAGGCGACGGCGCCATCTATACGTTTGCGGATATTGTCGGCGAGAGCAGAGAAATAACAGAGCTTAAAAAAATGGCCAATAAAATTGCCAAGTCATCTTCTGCGATTCTAATCTATGGCGATAACGGCACAGGGAAAGAATTGCTTGCCCAGGGCATACACAACGCAAGTTTGCGCAGGGATAAACCTTTTGTAGCCATAAACTGCGGGGCTATTCCTTCAGAATTGATTGAAAGCGAGCTCTTCGGCTATGAACCCGGGTCTTTTACCGGCGCCTTAAAAGGCGGAAAAATAGGGAAGCTGGAAGCGGCATCGGGCGGGACTTTGTTTTTAGACGAGGTTGAAAGCATGCCGTTACATGTGCAAATAAAACTGTTGAGGGTCCTTTCAACCAATAAAATAACAAAGATCGGCGGTATAAACGAGGTGCCGATCGATGTCAGGATAATTTCAGCTACGAAGAAAGATCTTTTAAAAGAAGTGGAGCAAGGCAGTTTCAGGGAGGATTTTTATTTTCGTATCAGTGTAATAACCCTTAAGATTCCTCCCCTGCGCGAAAGAAAAGAAGATATTCCTTTGTTGGTAAGTTATTTTATCCGCATGTTTTCCAAGCAGCTGGAAATCGAAGGCGTTACTGTAACGAACGAATTTATGCAGGCATTGTCCAGTTATAATTGGCGCGGCAATATTCGCGAGCTGAGGAATGTCATCGAAAGAGCAATGCTATTGTTAGGCAATGAAAGGCAATTGACAATTGCGGCTTTGCCGGAAAGAATTATTAAATCCTATGAATACCACAGCAAAAAACAGAAAATAGAAGCTATTATAAAAGCTAATAAAGATGAAGCGAGCAGGGGGATACTCCGAGATATTGAAAAGTATGTGATTGAATCAATCCTAAAGGAAGAAGGGGGCAATATTACAAAAACTGCAGAAAGACTGGGGATTAGCCGGCCTACACTTTATAAAAAAATGCAGGAAAATGAAATTAAGTAGATTAAGGATGCATGGTTGTAAAATTGTTTTACAACCATACGAAGTGTAAAATATGTTTACATAGGAGAAAACTCTTGTTTTTTATTGAGAAAAGTCTGTATGCTGTTTCGAAATGCTGGGCGTGTAAATAAAATTTACACGCCCTTTTGCATTTTTAAAAAGAAGGGGCGTGTTTTACTCGCCCCTGATGCGGATACATTTTTTATAATTATAGCTCAGGGCTTGAATTAACTAGGTTTTTTTGTTTCTTTTATGTTTAAAAAATCATGCCAAAGTGATTATTGGCAAACTCTGTTTTTGGCATAGAAATTGCTTCTATCAAATAACCTGAAACATTATATAATCGCAGTTTGATTATTAAGGAGGTGATAGCGTTTATAAATCCGAGAAAAATCTTTGCATGGGGAGGCGATTAACTGAGTTCCGGTAAAAAGAATGTCTGAAAATATTAATAATTACCTCGCGGATCCTAGTCTATCTTTAAATCAGACTTGTTCTTTCGTATGACGTTAGATATGAAGGGGAGGGAATATCCATATGGGAGTTTTAATCGCTGTTATTGTATATACTGTGGGAATATCGCTTATCACTACTTATTTAGTAAAAAGAAATGAAAAGGCCGGTAAAGACAATTTTATGCTGGCAAGCCATAGTTTGCCGTGGTACGTGGTAGGGGTAACCATGGGATTGACCGTCCTCGGGGCGGTACACGTGTTTGGACTGCTGGAGATGGGCTTCATCATGGGCGCCGGGGCAATATGGTTTTCCCTGGCCGTTGCCTTCAGCATTGTCCTCGCCGGATTCTTTACAGGCCCGTGGGTACGCAAGCTGAAGTTTGCCACGATGCCTGAGTTTTTTGCTGCGATATTTGGCGAAAAGATTAGGTTGCTTGCCGTGTGTGGTACCGTAGGCGTGGTTTGGGGATATTTAACCTTAGAAACACAAGGTTTAGGAATTCTTTTTTCGTTGTTTACCGGGTGGGATATCAAGCCTGCTATTATTCTGGGTGCGGTACTTGGACTTCTGTACGTTTATCTGGCAGGTATGAAACAAATCGGCTGGCTTAACCTGGTAAATACGGTAGTCATATATAGTGGCTTAATCGTGGGGATTGTCTTCTTTTCCGCAAAATTACCTGGTGGAAACTGGGAACAAGTAAACAATTTTTACTTGCAAAAATCCCAGGCATGGATGCTGAACATATTGTCAACTCCGGAAATTCTCTACGGTTTTGCCTTGAGTTTGCTGGTAGCAACAGCTTTTGCCAATGCTGTCAGCCAGACTCTTTTACAATCTGCAATATCTGCAGATGATGAGGCAAGCATCAGAAAATCCACCTGGGTTGCTGTGCCGGTTAATGGTCTGTTTGGTGTTTTCACCGTTGCTATGGGTATTGCGGCAGCAAGCGTACCGGAATATGCCAAATTAGGGCCGAAAATGGCTGGCCCCACTATGATCGTCAATTACCTTCCGCCGTGGTTGGTGGCCTGGTTGTTGGCCGGCTTTTTAGCGGCTGTTTTATCTACTTTTGCTATGCACTCCATGTCAACGGCAACATTGTTTGTCAAAGATATCTATGTCAACCGCTACAAGCCAAATGCCACAGAAGAAGAGCAGACCAGGCTTTGCCGCATCCTGATTTTGCTTTTGGCTGCTTCGGCTACCGCGGTAGGCACGTTCCTTCCCACTATTGTGGCCGCTGTATCTTGGCTGAATTCGTTCTTGGCTCCTTTATTCTTTGTCCTGGTGGCAGGACTGTTCTGGAAAAGGTCGGAGGCAGCGGGTACAATAACTATTTTGGTTGCATGGATAGTAAACATTTTATGGTCATTCACTTCATTGCCAAAACTTTTAAATATGCCTCAGGACATAAATGGCTATATAACGGTTTCGATAACCTTGGTATTGGGCATTGTCTTGTTTGCCGCTATGGACGGAAAGCCCGGGCTTTTCAAAGAACGCAAGGAAAATTTGGTTTCTGTATCCAGTGCTGAATAATTAAAAGAAAAGTGCTTTGGGCCGCGCATTACTCCACGCCACTACTGAATTAATTTTGTTTGGAGAGGTGATTATCGATGTTTTGGCCGTTTTTTCTAAAAGTGTTGATAATTTTGTTGATTGAAGTAGTAATTGGTCAGATGCTTTACTCATTACTGTTTAGAGGGAAGGAGAGCAAGAGCTAATGGAAGACGTGATCGTAACCAAATATTGGATGATGGGTGTCATTGTTGTAATGTTGATTTATGCAATTTCGTATTTTGTCTTCTCGAACAAGGGTTCTGATAAATCAACGGACAAACCCGTACGATAGGCGCTTAAATCTATTCAACTAATCTTCTGTAAACTGGGCGGGGGAAAATATACAAATATTATGTCAAGAAATTGCGTTGTTATATTGATCCCCCGTTCACTCCCTTGCTTTAAGCAAAGTATGGTAATTTGAATGGGAGGAGAAGGATGTTATGAGTGGCGTATTGGCTGAAGGCGCTGAGAAAGGCTGGAAGAACTACGATGATTTTGCAGCCGGGCAAGAGACAAACCGCTTGCCAAATACCGACCATTGGGTAGGAAAAGAACTGAGTATTAAACTGGAAAACCATAAAACACTGAAACTGTCTTTTGAAAGAGAAAAGGTAAAATGGGATTACAACGGCGAAACAGGTAAAGATACTTATGAAGAAGTTTGCACTTCTCCCAATCATTACTTTATAGACATTCAATTTGCCAAAAGAGCCAATGAATGCTTGACAATTGTCATGAACAGTCAAACACGACGGGCAATCACTGTGCGCTCAATCGTGCGTGAGCAGGTTCCTGCCGGCGAACCGCGTGTGACTCAGGAGTTTCTTGTAGGAGACATCCTCGGCGGAAATCCCAGCGGTGAAGTGCCAGGTCCCACCCGTGATTTGATTGGTTACCGTCAAATCAATGTGTACAGCCCCAACCATACTTATGAACATATTTATGTGAATTCGCAGCGTTACGCATGGCAGTGCTTGAACGGTGTGCAACGGGGCCACGGTGACATGGATTATGCCAGTTACTATAAACTGGAAGATAAAATGTATGTTTTTACTTTTAGGGAAAAGATTATCCCTTGCGCTTCCGTCTTTTTCTTTGATTACAAGATAGGGCGTTGCACAGGAAAATTCATTGGGATAACCAAAGACGGGAAAATTGAGAACACCCGTGCTGGCTCATTTATTCAAAGAATGAGTTACAACTGCTATCCTACCGGTGTTGAGCCTGTTTGAGGAGGTCCCTCAAGTGAATGATAATATCTCAACGATCAAAAACCTGTATGCCACAATAACTCTCGGCGATAAGAATAATATGCTGATGGAAGCAATGAAGTAGAAAAATGTCGGAATCTGAAAGGTGAGGAGATGATTATGCTTCAAGAAGTAATGATATCTCCGGGAAGAATAAACTTTGAAGATGTGCCCAAAGCCAAGCTTAAAGCCTGGCGAGATTCTGATCCGGATGAAATGTGTCGGGATTTGCGGATCTGACTTGCATGTTTATCATGGCAAGCTCCCCTTTGTTAAATACCCTATAGTTCAGGGGCATGAGGGTACAGGGGTGGTTGTTGAAGCAAATGATTGCAAAAAAATCAAAGTAGGAGACAGAGTAATAGTTAGGCCGCAAAAGGTATGTGGAAGATGTGATCCTTGCCGGAATGGCAGTTATCACATTTGCGACAACTTGCAGATTATGGGCATCCATACCCCGGGCTTGTCTTCGGAATATGTAGCCGTGCCTGAGAAAATGGCCGTAATAATACCCGAAGATATACCCTTGGATGTGGGGACGATGATAGAGCCTCTTTCTGTAGCTGTTCATGCTGTCAATTTGGTTGGAAGTGTCGAAAACAAAAACGTCTTGATAATTGGGGCAGGAACCGTTGGAAATCTTGTTGCGCAGGTTGCAAAAGCGAAAGACGCCAAAGTAATGATAACCGGCCGTACGGACTACCGTTTGGAGTATGCTAAACAGCTAGGCATTCACTATTGTATCAATGATTCTAAAGAAGATGTGGGGAACGCTTTGCAAAAGGTTTTTGGGCAAGGAGCTGATGTAACGTTCGAGTGCATCGGAGTGGAATCATCGGTTAACCAGTCATTTGCTTACTGCAGAAAAGGCGGAAAAGCAGTAATAACCGGTGTAATTGGGGAAAAACTCTCGATCGCTGTAGGCATCATCCAGGATAAAGAGTTGACGGTGTATGGATCGCAGATGTACCGGGAACAAGACTATCTTGAATCGATTTCCCTCATCCAACGGGGCAAAGTAGCGTTGGCTCCCCTGATCACAGCACACTTCTCGATGAAAGAATACCTTGAGGCGTATAGATTTATCTTATCCGGAAGCAACAAAGTCATGAAGGTAATAATAAACATTGGGGAAGGCTAAACCAGTGTTAATAAAGGGCAGCAAGCAATTTTCAATTGTTTATTTATGATAAAAATTCCAGGAGGAGTATCAAAAATGAGTTTTATGTTTGGAATTCCTGCTTTTACTTTTTTTGGTGAGGACAGTTCAAAACAAGTCGGAGATCTTATTAAATCCTTAAATTGTAAAAAGGCTTTTTGCGTGTATGATAAAGGGGTAAAGGCTGCCGGTATTGTTGACAATCTTATTGAGATTATTAAAGGCGCGGGCGTTGAAGTTATGGAATATGACGGAGTTCTGCCCAATCCGCCTGATACGATCGTCGAAGAGGCTGCCCAAATCGCCAGGGGAGCAAATGTCGATATTGTGGTAGCTATCGGTGGCGGCAGCTCGATTGATTGCGCCAAAGCTATCAACATCCTGCTATCCAATCCATCTCCCATTAACCAGTATGATGGTCCCAACAAAGTGCAAAATCCAGGCAAACCCTTAATAGCCATTCCTACTACTGCCGGCACTTCCAGTGAGGTAACCAGAGTTACGGTAATAACTGATACAAAACAAATCAAGAAAATGGTTATTCTCGGCCAAAACGTAGGCGCTACATATGCTCTAATTGATCCTCTGCTCACCCTTGGTTTGCCGCCTGCCATCACTGCCGCCACCGGTATGGATGCTTTGACCCATGCAATTGAATCTTATACTTCTGTTACAGCTTCTGTAGCTACTGAGATCAACTCCCTTAAAGCAATCGAAATTATTGTTAATAACCTGCCCGAAGCGGTCAAAAACGGGAGCAACAAAGAAGCAAGGTCTAACATGATGCTCGGTTGTCTGCTTGCCGGTATCGCTTTCTGCAACGCCGACCTGGGACTTGTTCATGCCATTGCCCATCCGCTTAGCGCCCATTGCGGTCTGGCTCATGGCGATGCCAATGCTGCTATGCTGCCCTATGTTGTATCTTACAACGCTGCTGTGGTGCCGGAAAAAACCAAGGATATCGCCGAAGCCATGGGGATTGATGTCGAGGGTAAAAGTGCGGCGGAAGCAGCGGATATGGCCTTTAAGGCGATTAAGGAGCTGTCCAAGGAAATAGGAATACGCACTTTGAAAGACCTTGGTGTGCCCAGGACAATTTTTAACACAATTGCTGAGGATGCTTTGAAGGAAGGGGCTTTGATGTTTAATCCCCGCAAGCCAAGCAAAGGTGAAATTTTGGCTTTGCTGGAGCAAGCTTTTTAGGTAAACAGGGCACATAGTCTCATTATTCCAGGACAAGTGTTTTCAAATGATGACGAGGAGGCCAACCGATGCTAAAATTCTTACGAGTAAATATGAAGGATAAGTCCATTGTCTATGAGGACGTGAAAAACGATTATGCTTTCTTTGGAGGACGGGGTCTTATTGCCAAAATCTTAAATGATGAAATCGATCCCAAGTGTGATCCGCTCGGTGAAGAAAACAAACTCATAGTATGTCCTGGATTGTTGACAGGGACCATGGCGCCTTGCTCCGGCCGCTTATCAATCGGGGCAAAAAGTCCGTTGACCGGAACCATCAAAGAATCGAATTCCGGTGGTACTGCCTCCCAGATGATCGCTCGCTTGAATTTAAAGGGGATAATTATTGAGGGAAAGCCCAAGCCGGGGGAACTGTTTTTTCTCTTGGTTAGGGCAGATGGGGCCAAGCTGATTCCGGCCGAAAAGTTTTCTTTAATGAATAATTATGAATTAACAAGTGTTTTGCAAAAGGATTATGGTTCGAACATTGGCATAATTTCCATTGGGGGAGCAGGGGAACGGGGTTATAAAAACTCCAGTATCCAGATTACTGATACATTAGGACATCCCAGCCGCGCTGCCGGACGAGGCGGATTAGGTTCTGTGATGGGATCAAAAGGGATCAAAGCCATAATCCTGGATGCACCCAAAAGTGTTCCTCAGTATCTGGATCAGGCCAAATTTTCCCAGGCAGCCCGAAAGTACGCCAAAGGTATCACCGAGCATCCTGTTTCCGGGCAAGGTTTGCCGGCTTTAGGCACAGCCAGCCTGGTAAATATGGTAAACGCCCTGGGAGCACTGCCGACGATGAATTATCAACAGGGGTCTTTCGACAAAGCAGAAGATATTTCCGGCGAAAAACTGGCTGAATTGCAGAAAACCAGAAACGGCAAGACCGGACACAATTGCCATCCCGGATGTGTAATAAAATGCTCGAACATTTATAATGATGAAAACGGCAACTATCTCACATCCGGATTAGAATACGAAACCATTGCCTTAAACGGTGCAAACTGTGGCATATCTTCCTTGGATGCCATTGCCAAGATAGACAGGTTTTGTGATGATTTTGGCCTGGATACTATGGAGACCGGTTGTACAATGGCTGTTTGCATGGAAGCAGGCAAGCTGAGATTTGGGGATATTGACGGGGTTTTTGGTTTGCTCCGGGAAATGGCGGAAGGAACTGACTTTGGCAAGCTCCTTGGCCAAGGCACCCAGTATGTCGGTCAAAAACTGGGCGTAAAAAGAATTCCTGCGGTGAAAGGCCAGTCTATGGCCGGATATGATCCCAGGTCCTTGAAAGGAACCGGAGTTACCTATGCCACATCGCCGATGGGCGCGGATCATACATGCGGCAATACTCTAGGAAATCCCACGGTCGATCCTCATAAAAAAGAAGGGCAAGTAGAATTGTCCAAAAACACTCAGATAGAAGTTGCCGCATTTGATAACTTAGGGATGTGCCATTTTTCAGAATTTTGTACGGCTGATCCCAAGAATATGGCGGCATTACTAGAAATGATGGAAGCTTATTTGGGCGGGGAATGGAGTGTCCAGAGACTGTTGGGAATTGGAGTGCAAACATTGCGCCTGGAAAGAAACTTTAACAAAAAGGCGGGCTTTACAGAAAAGGACGATATACTGCCGGAGTTTATGTATCAGGAAACTTTGGCGCCGCAAAACACTATATTCGATATTAGCGGGGACGAGCTGCAAAAAGCTGTACAATACTAGGATAACAGGATAATGCAAATTGAGTATGCAAATAAAACTCTATTCTTTATTAAGAATGAAATATCAGGACTATGACGGTGAAAGGGGCATAACGGTCGAGTGTAAAGAGAACATGAGAATCAAGGATGTTTTTGCACACCTGGAAATAGATGAAAATGATGTCGGAATGGTTCTGGTCAACCGGAAAATAATAAAAAATATGGACACGGAAGTCCATGAACATGACGTCATTCATCTGTTCTCTGCTGTTCCAAGCGGCGGCTGATTGTGTGGCAACTGTAAATAAAAATATTTAGGGGGGAAATCATCACAGAATGAACACACTCCAGTTTAATAAATGCATATTAGTTTGTTAAATACTATTGATTGCGTATTGTATAAAAGGTTATAATTAAATAAAGATAAAAGAATACCAGGCTGGATGATGTTATCACGAGTAGCTTGGATATGGTATTAAGACGATCTCTTAATACTGAGTAGTCAAGCCTAGCTCATGAAAACATGACGAGTTGTATTGTTGTGTTTTCGAGGCTGGGCTTTTTAATTTGCTCTAAATCCCAAGGAGGTACATGTTAAGGCTGCTTTTAGTGAGAGTAGGAAAAAGATGATTTAAAGGAGGAGAAGATGCCATGGCGATCCAGGCAACCAGGGAAGACATTTACACCCGGGGCGGGCTGTTCGACGAGATGATGGATAACTGTTTTGATGCCGCCGTTCTGATTGACATGAATCTTCGAATCATACACCACAGCGCGGGAGCAATCGAACTCTGCAACGGACTGAGTTCCGAGGAGGCGGCGGGCAGGCACATCAAGGAACTGGACCCTGTGTCGGATTTCGAAGGGGTGATTAAAACCGGCAAAGCGTCGCGCTATTCTTTTGCGATGATCCAAGGGCATAACTGCATACAACACATGATCCCCATTTATTGTGGGAATGAGATGATCGCCGTGCTGGGCGGGATCATTTTTCGAAATCTTTCGGGGTTAAAGAAAATACTTTTAGAACACAATGTGGAGCAGGAGGATAATCACAGTCTTTACGACCAAATCGCCCGGATAGAGACCAATTATACCTTCAGCGATTTTATCGGCCAGTCTCCGGTGGTGCGCAGGGTCCTGGAAAGGTGCAATAAGCTTGCCCCGCTGAAGCATTCTGTCTTGATCATTGGCGAAACGGGGACCGGGAAAGAGATTCTGGCCAGCGGCATCCATGCCGCTGGCCGCCAGAGCTGCAGGTCGCCTTTGGTCAAAATAAACTGTTCGGCCATCCCCAGCGAGTTATTGGAGTCAGAGCTTTTCGGCCATGAAAAAGGCGCTTTTACGGGCGCAGTCTCCAGCAAGAAAGGGAAATTCGAACTGGCCGAAAACGGATCAATTCTGCTGGACGAAATCGGCGAAATGGACCTGAAGATCCAGGCTAAGCTGTTGCGGGTACTGGAGGAAAAAGAATTCGAACGGGTGGGTGGAAACTGCCTGATACCCCTGAAAGCCAGGATCATCGCCTCCACCAACAAAAACCTTCAAGCCCTGTGCGAGCAGGGGAATTTTCGTTCTGATTTGTATTATCGCCTGTGCACTTTTGAGGTTTATATACCGTCTCTGCGGGAACGCCGGGAAGACATCCCGCTCTTGTTGAGCCATTTTATGAGCCGTGCCGGATTGAATATGCCTTTTAGCCCCCAAGCGCTGAACCTGCTGATCAATTACGACTGGCCGGGCAATGTGCGCCAGCTTCGGAACATGGTTAATGCCATGGATATCCTGAAAGACAAGAAAATGATCGAGGAAGAGGATATCAGGGAACTACTCAAGCTCCCGGAATCATATCCCAGATTCAATAAACCGGAAGACTCCGGCCAGTTGTTTAAGCATGTGGAAGTTCAGGAAAAGGAACACATTCTCCGCATTCTCCGACAGACAAACATGAATGTGGTGCAGGCGGCCCGGGTTTTAAAAATCCACCGCCGCACGCTTTACAATAAAATAAAAAAATATGGAATAAGGCTGGATAGGCATTCCAGCTCGGCATAACGCCAGGGAGAAGAAATACACATGAGAATGTGCAATATGGGAACAACGATGCACAGTTCCCGATAAAAGACGAGGTAAAAGGCCAGACTTTGTCCCGGTTTTCACATGTTTCCCGGTTGTTCTTGGACTTGGCATGCAGTTTGCATAATTTAGGCGAGGGGTTGGAAACACCCCGGAAATCTCAGGCCGGGAATGATAAACGGCAATCATGAGGCGTCGACAAAGAGACAATCTTAGACCCCAACCGCAATGAAACACCTGAATTCTTTAACCCCCTGAGATTGATAGTCAAACATGAAGCCCGGGGTTGGGGTCTAATTACCAATGTTCTTAAAATTACGGAAAATAACAATGGAGCAAAGGGGATGAAGTTGTCTTGATTGGTGACCGCACGTGACAAGCATGAAAGAAAGGCAGACAAATTCTTTTGGGGGGATTGATTGTGGATCCGATTATAGTTGGGCTTATCGGGATTGTGGTGTTGGTCATATTGTTGTTCATGGGGTTGCATGTTGGCATGACCATGTTAATAGTCGGTTTTGCCGGATATGCTTATGTGGTCAACCCGATAGGGGCCTTGGGAGTGTTGAAAACTATACTGTACACCACAGGCAGTAATTATACCTTGACTGTCATACCTCTCTTCGTATTGATGGGTCAATTCGCTTACTATTCGGGACTAAGCAAGAAGCTGTACGATGCGTCGTACAAATGGCTGGGACACCTGCCCGGCGGACTTGCGGTGGCCACGATCGGAGCCTGCGCTTTTTTTGCGGCCATCTGCGGGTCCAGCACGGCTACGGCAGCGACCTTCGGTACCGTCTCCTTCCCGGAGATGAAGAAGTACCGCTATGAACCAGGGCTGGCAACCGGGGCTATTGTCGCGGGAGGCACTCTCGGCATCCTGATACCGCCCAGCGTTGGATTCATCCTCTATGGGGTCATAACCGAACAGTCGATCGGCCGCCTTTTTGCCGCCGGCTTCATTCCGGGATTTATCCTTGCGCTGAGCTACATGACGGCTGTTGTGCTTCAAGTCAAGAGAAAACCGGAGATAGGGCCTCCGTCGGAACGCTTCAGCTGGCGGGAACGGCTGGCAGCCCTTCAAGACGTTCTGCCGGTGCTGCTGTTGTTTGTCTTCGTCATCGGCGGCATTTTTACCGGCATTTTTACGGCCAATGAAGGAGCGGCGGTGGGGGCTTTCGGCACGTTCCTCTATCTTGGCTGGTGCAAGCGGATAACCCTGAGCAATGTGATGAAATCCCTCCAGGATACGATGCGGACGACAGCCATGATCTTCCTGGTCATCATCGGCGCTTATGTCTTCGGGTATTTCCTGGCTGTAACGAAGATCCCCATGAACCTGGCCGCTTTCATCTCGGGCCTGGCAGTCAACAGGTATATCATCTTGTCAATCATCATGTTGATGTATGCTTTTTTGGGTTGTTTAATGGACTCTTTGGCTATGGTTCTCCTGACCGTTCCTATTTTCTACCCGGTTATCATCGGGCTGGGTTTTGACCCCATCTGGTTCGGGGTATTAATGGTAATGGTTATGGAAATGGGCATGATCACTCCGCCGGTGGGGATGAACATATACGTCATCAAGGGTGTGGTAGGAGACGAAGTCAGCATGGGAACCATTTTCAGGGGAGTTATTCCCCATGTCTTCGCAATTATCGTGGCTCTCGTCGTTATGATCGCTTTCCCGCAGCTTTCCCTGTGGCTTCCCGGTCTCCTTTATTAATGCGGGGAAATCTATGCGTGAAAATGAAACGGCAGAGAAAGGAGGGTTACGTTTTATTTTTCCCCGGTCTAATTCATGAATCAATCTGACTAGGAGGAATGAAGAGGTATGAGAAGTAAAAAGCAGATGACCTGGTTAATAGCCCTGGCGATGATTGTAATGCTGATGGTGACGGGTTGCGGCGGCGGCCAGTCAAAACCTGCCGAGCAACAGCAGGCCGCTTCCGGGAAAAAGGTTGTAGAACTGAAATTCCATCACCACGATCCAGCCACCAGCGCTGCCGGCAAATTCTTTGAAAAGTGGTGCAAAGAGATTGAAGCCGCTTCCAATGGAACATTGAAGATTACTGTTTTCCATGGCGGCGCGCTTGGTTCCGCGAAGGACACTTATGACATGGTTGTCAACGGGACAGTTGATATGGCCTGGGGCGTAACGGCTTATTTCCCGGGACGTTTTGACATGACCGACGTTTTTAATCTTCCCCTGTTGGGTATTGAAACAGCCGAGGAAGGCAGCCAGATTTTCTGGGACCTCTACACTAAAACCGATTACCTGAAAAAAGAATACGAACCGTTCAAGGTGCTCTTTCTCCACTGCCATGCCGATGTACCCCTGGCCCTGAAAAACAAGGCCATAACCAAAACTTCCGATCTCAAAGGCGTGAAGGTCAGGGTGGCCGGCAGCATGCCTACTGAATTCTTTAAGGCGTTGGGAGCTTCTCCCATTGCCATGCCTGCGACGGATGTATATACATCCATGGAGAAAGGCGTGTTGGACGGTATAGCTGCCGACTGGCACCTCCTGAAGTCCTTCAAGATTATTGAACAGGCCAAGGAGTATTTGGACGTAAGACTATACACCGGCCCGCTGTTCTGTGTCATGAACAAGAAAGTATATGAATCGTTGCCGCCGGAGGCCAAGAAAGCCATCGACGAAAAGGCAGGGCAGTATGCTGTTGCGGCGGCCGGCAAAAACTGGCAAGACACCCGCGACGAGACAATTGGCTTGATCAAGGCGAACAATGGCCATGTAAACGAAATGACCCCGGCCCTGAAGGCAGATTTTGAAAAAGCCGCCAAATCTGTCTGGGACATATGGATTAAGGCTGGCGAGGCCAAAGGGTTGCCGGCCCAAAAAGTGTTCGATTTCGTAAAGGCTGAAGCTGCGAAGAAATAGACCATCTGGCTTTTAATGCCGGGGCTGAAACGACAGGTGCCCGGTTTCAGCCCCGGCATTATAGAAAGTTTTGTTGGCTATCAAGCGAAAGAAGGTGTTGCTGTGCGGTCCTTTGAAAAACTTGTGGAAAAGCTTAGCTTTGGACTGAACATCATAAGCATGTTGACGACTTTTTTAATGATGCTTTTAATGGTGACGGACATTGCCTTGCGGTTTTTGTTCAGTTCCCCGATTCTTGGGGCTTTTGAAATTGTTGAGCTGATGATGGTGGTGGTGGTATTTTTCTCCTTTGCCCAGACCCAAGTGAAAAAAGGGCATGTTTCAGTAGACGTCGTGACCAACATCCTGCCCTTAACCGTAAGAAGGTTTTTTGGGATCATAACCTTGTCCCTGGCGGTGGTTATGACGGCGATTATCACTTATGCCACCTATCTCCAGACTGTCACCGTGATGAAGGAAAAAATGACAACAGCCGTATTGTATATAAAGATTTATCCTTTCTATCTGGTCGTTTTAATAGGAATGGCTGTTTTCGGCCTGACACTGGTTGTTGACCTTATAAAAAGCATTATGAGCTTGGTCGGGGGTGCGAAATCCTGTGAAAGTTGTTAAGGCTAACGAGGGTACGGTATACGAAGCCCCCAATCATTATGGAATGTGGGGGGTTCGCAAGTTTGGCCCACCAGAAGGGGCCAAGGGGATTAACGTTTCTATTTCGGAGTTCCTGCCGGACGGCGGCGCTGCCATGTCCTCTTCGGACAAGGAGAGGATCTATTACGTCCTGAGGGGTTCCGTCACCATTGAGGACGAAACAGGGAACAAACATGTTCTGGAAGAAAATGACTTGATCCATATCCCGCCCGGTGAAAAGCGGAGCATATCCGTTAACGGCCTTGTCGCAGCATGGGTTTTGGTGATCATGGTTATGAAAGACGAGGTTAAAAAATGAAGCAGCTTAAAGATATTGAAAAAGTGGCGGTCCTGGGAGCGGGGACCATGGGACCGGGGATTGCCCAAACCTTTGCCATGGCCGGGTATGACGTAAGCATATATTCCCGTTCGGAAGGGACCCTGAAAACAGCAAAAACAATAGTCAAGACAAACCTGGAGACCTTTGCTGAAGGAGGATTGGTTCAAGCCGACCAGATCGATGGCATTCAAAAACGAATTCACTACACATCTTCAGTCCCTGAAGCTGTTAAGGGAGCAGATTATATTGTTGAGACCATCGTTGAGAAGAAGGATGCCAAGAAGGCGATCTTTGAGGAATTGGACCAACTTTGCGGGCTTGATGTTATAATGACGAGCAATACTTCATTCATGAATATCGACGATTTTATTCCGGAGAGAAGAAAACCATTTGCCGTAAGCGCCCACTGGTTTGCCCCGCCGCATATCATCCCGCTGGTGGAAGTGTGCAAGGGAGAAAGCACGCTGCAAGAAACCTTGGACTTGGTGGTAGCCCTGATGAAAAAGGTTGACAAGGTCCCGGTTGTTATGGAGAAGTTCATTCCAGGGTTTGTTGTAAACCGGATTCAGCGGGTGCTTGGCTGGGAGACCTTTTACCTGCTTGATAACGGGTACATTACCCCGGAACAGTTGGACTTGGCTGTAAAAGCGAGCTTGATGCCAAGGGGCATGGTTTTGGGCCTGGTTCAGCGCTACGACTTTACCGGGATTGACTTGACCGCCAAAAACCTGGAGAACAAGGATGTCATAGACCCGCCCATGGATAAACATCCCAGGTGCATCTATGATCTGGTGGACGCCGGTAATTACGGCGCGAAGACGGGCAAAGGGTTTTACGATTATAGCGGACGGTCCCTGGAGGAGGTCCTGAAGAAACGGGACAAGATGCTGCTTAAGGTCTTGAAAAACACCAAAGAATTCATCTATGAAAAAGTCTGAATGAGCTTAAAGAATTAGGTTGTACAGCACAAGGAGGAATCAGGAAATGAGCAAAACAAGAATCTATGATTTGTCACAGCCCTTTGGCGTTGATACACCCCTTTGGCCTTTTCCTGGGCCGCGCCAAGATTTGATGTTCCCAAGGGCAGAATACTTAGGCCGCTTTCACAAGAGGAGCGTCGTCTACACCGGAACACTGCATGCGGGCACTCATATGGATGCGCCGAGCCATGTTCTGCATCCGGAAGAAGGCGGCGTCATGCTGGACAAAGTCCCGCTGGAAAACTGCTACGGCACAGGTGTCATTGTTGATTTTCGTCACATGAAGGATATGAAGTGGCACATTGTTACACCGGATGATCTTGAAAAGGCGACGCCCAAGATTGAAAAAGGCGATTTTGTGGTCTTCAATACGGGCATGCATCATTATTGGCGCCATAACAACTATAAATACTTTAACCATTATGCGGGTCTTGGCCCGGAAGCTGCCGACTGGTTAATCAACAAAGGCATAAAAGGCGTTGCCGGCACATGGGGAGCAACCGACAGCCCGCTGTGGCACTACCCTCTCGCGCAGACAATGCCCTGGCTTGACCGGGAGTACAGGAAAGAAACGGGAAATAACCCTGATGAATTGTTCCCCGATTATGAACCATGCCACAGGTCTTTGATGCGGAACGGCATTGTGACTATTGAGAATGCCGGCGGAGACGTTGACTTGGTGACGGGGAAACGCTGCACCATCGCGGCCTTCCCGTTCCGTTGCGAGGTGGCCGACGGCGGTATGGTGCGGTTAGTGGCTATTGTTGAGGAATAAAAAAATCTAGATGACAGGAGATTGAAATCGACATGGATATGCCGAAAGGAAAAGTAATAATCACCGTTGCAGTCAACGGGGCTTTTGTGACCAAGGACATGACCCCGGCTGTGCCCTATACCCCGGAAGAAGTGGCCAAAGACGCCTATGAGTGCTATAACGAGGGCGCGGCGGTCATACACATCCATGGCCGGGAGGCCGACGGTAAGCCGACCGGCTCCAAAGACTATTTTGCCAAAACATTTGAACTGATCAGGAAAAAATGCGACATCGTCACCAACGCCACTACCGGCGGCGGTTCCAATCTGACCATCGAAGAACGGATTAAATGCCTGGAAGCCATGCCAGAGTGCGCCTCCTTGAACATGGGCACCATGCTGCGCACGGCGGGGGCCGGGGCTGGGACTCCGTGGATCAACAAACCGGAAGATATCGAGGCCTGGGCTGTAAAAATGAAAGAATTGGGAATAAAGCCTGAAATGGAGTGCTATTCCCAGGCCATGTTCAGGGAAGTGCAAAATCTCATCAAAAAAGGGCTGCTGGAAACACCTTATTTGATCAATTTCGTTATGGGCATGAAGTACCAGGGCGCGGTTGACGCTACGCCGGAATATTTGATGTCCATGAAGCAGCTTATGCCCAGGGAAGCCATGTTCAACGTAACGGCTGTAGGCTCTGCCCAGCTGCCGATCACCACTATGGGGATGATTATCGGCGGCAATGCCCGCGTTGGAATTGAAGATAACATCATGTACGCCAAAGGCCGCCTGGCAAAAAGCAATGCCGAATTGGTTGCGCGGACGGTGCGGATTGCCCGGGAACTGAATCTTGAACCCTGCACGCCTGATGAAGCCAGGGCGATCCTCGGAATCAAGAAGTTTAATTATTGATTTAGGGAGAGGCATTTACCATGAAATTGTTTGATTTGACAGGGAGAAACGCTGTGGTGATCGGGGGCGCCGGCGGCCTCGGGCAAGCAATAGCCCAGGGTCTTGCCGAAGCGGGCGCCAGAGTGGCGATTGCCAGCCGCAAAGAGGAATCCCTGAGGAGAGCTGTTAAGGAAATAAAAGAAGCCAGCGGCTGCGACGTAACATATTACACGGTCGACGCCACCTCAGAGGAGAGCATCCAAGCCCTGGTTGACTCCACAGTGAAAGATTTTGGCAGGGTGGATATTCTGGTGAACGCCCAGGGTTACAATAAAAAGTTCCCCGCTGAAGAATTCCCCATGGACGTATTTAAGGAGATGTTTGACGTCAACGTGGCTGGGGTCATGATGTGCTGCAAGCATTTTGGCAAACACATGATTAAAAACGGCTATGGCAAGATAGTTAACTTGTCATCCGTCCGCGGCAGGATTGCCACCAAGGGGCCGGGAAATGCAGGGTATTGCGGCACCAAGGGCGCTATTGACATGATCACCCGCCAACTGGCGGCCGAGTTCGGCCCTTATGGTATTACCGTCAATGCCATTGGCCCGACGGTGACTGAGACGCCGATGATGACGGAAATTCTAAACAGCCGCGGGCCGGACGAAAGAAAAAGACTGGCAGAGGCGCTGCCCTTGAGGAGAATGGCCTTGCCCTCCGACTGCGTTGGGCCGGCAATATTTCTTTGCTCGGAAGCGTCCTGCTTTGTGACCGGCAATATCATTTACCCCGACGGCGGCCTCACAGCCATTGGTTAGTATTATCGTTATTTTATTTCAAAGGAGGAAACGGGATGGCAGAACAGATATTTACCAATAATACCGTTTGCGGTCCGGTGCATGTGCATGTGGAAGACGGTAAAATTACCCGCATCAGGCCATTGCAGTTGGACGACAGCGATCCCAAGGACTGGACAATTGAAGCCCGGGGACATAGATTTACGCCTCCCCGGCGGGTTACCGTAGGCCAGCCCACCATGACTGAAAAAGACCGGGTTTATGCCGAAGACCGGATAAAGTATCCGATGATTCGTGAGGATTTTAATCCAAACGGCGAAAGAAACCCTCAAAACAGGGGTAAGTCCGGTTACCGCCGGATCAGTTGGGATGAGGCTCTTGACATTGTGTCTTCAGAAATCAAGCGGGTTCAGAGCGTCTATGGCAAAGAAGCCTTATGCGCCATGACTTCTTCTCACCACTGCTGGGGTCTGGTGGGCTATAAGGCCAGCGCGTTCAAAAGATTCTTCAGTTTTACCGGTTATACCCAAGTATATGACAATCCCGACAGCTGGGAAGGATTTCATTGGGGAGCCACCCACACATACGGTTATTGGTGGCGTTTGGGGGCTCCGGAGCCGTATGATCTGTTGGAGGATTGTTTGAAAAATACCGATATGATTGTTCACTGGGCCAATGACCCGGATACAATCCGCGGCGGTTATGCAGGGCAGGAATCAGCCATCTGGCGGGTCTGGATGAGAAAACTGGGCATTAAAATGGTCTATATCGATCCCTTCTGCAACTTTACGGCCGTGAAGGATGCCTATAAATGGCTGGCGCCGCGCCCGGGGACAGAAGCTGCCCTGGCGGAAGCCATCGCCTATGTTTGGATTACCGAAGGGACATATGACAAGGATTTCATAGCCAGGAAAGCCCATGGTTTTGATGAATTCAAGGCGTATGTGCTTGGCCAGACAGACGGCAAACCCAAAGACCCAGTCTATGGGGCGGAGTTGACCGAGCTTCCCGAGGCTACCATCAAAGCCCTGGCCAGGGAATGGGCCAGTCACCGCACCATGCTGGCTTGCGGCGCCCGGGGCGGATTCGGCGGTGCCATGCGCACGGCCTATGGCCATGAATGGGCGCGCCTGATGGTGCTGTTGGCAGCCATGCAGGGCATGGGCAGGCCGGGGTCCAATTTCTGGGGCGCTGTTCTGGGCGCGCCGTGCAACACCGATTTTGTCTTTCCGGGTTATGCCGATAAATATGGCAATATTGCCAGCCCCGCGGTGGCCAAAATCGTGCCTGTAAACCCGGTAAAACAAAAACTTTACAGGCTGTTGCTGCCGAAAGCCTTTACCAAGCCGCCCGTCAGCTGGTTTGGCGAGGGTTTTTGCGGAGAGAGTTTGGAACAGCAATTCACTCCGTACCGCTATCCTATGGCCGGCCACTCTGAAGTCAAGATGTTCTATCGTTATGGCGGCTCGTTCTTTGGCACTATGTGCGAGACCAACGATTATATCGCCATGTACCAGAGTCCAAGGCTGGAATGTGTGGTTGGCCAGGATATCTGGTGGACTCCCGAAATGAAGTTTGCAGACGTCATCCTGCCGGCCTGCACAAACCTGGAGCGGTATGACATCGCGGAGGCCTCCAGTTCGGGTGGTTATTCACAGCACGCGTCCAGCGGCTGTAATCGCCGGATATGCGTAATGCAGAAAAAGTGCATCGAACCCTTGTACGAATCAAAATCCGACTACCAGATTTTCACCGAGCTGGCCGAACGCTTGGGCTTTAAGGACCAGTACACAGAAGGTCTGGACGAGTTAGGCTGGTGCAGACGCTTTTTCGAGTTTTCCGATGCTTCAAAATACATCAGCTGGGAAGAGTTCTATAAAAAGGGGTATTTTGTGGTGCCCATGCCGGAAAATTACAAGCCGACCCCGGCCTACCGCTGGTTTTATGAAGACCGGGTGTGCGATACCCCCGATCCGTCGCCCAAGAAGACAGATAAGCTGCACACCTATACCGGCAAGATCGAGTTTGTTTCCGAGAGCCTGAAACACTTCACCCCGCACGATACCGAGCGCGGGCCCATGCCGCGTTACCAGGACAGCTGGGAGGGCCATAAATCCGAGCTTTACAAGAAATATCCCTTCCACATGATCAGTCCTCACCCCCGTTATGGTTACCATACCCATTATGACGCTCATGCCAAATGGCTGTGGGAGATTCCCGAGCACAGGGTCATTAAGGACGGCAACCCCTATATCGTGGTGCGCATTCATCCCGACAACGCCCAAGCAAAGGGCATTAAAGAAGGGGATATTGTGAAACTGTTCAATGACCGGGGCGCGGTGCTCGGCATTGCCCGCCTGACGGAAAGGGTGCGGCCCAATGTGATCCATGTTTACACGTCCTCTGGGATATACAGACCTCTGGAACCGGGGAAACCAAGTCCGGACAAGGGCGGTTGCGTAAACATCCTGACCTCGAAACGTTTCATGTCGAAAAATGTTGCCGGATTTGCCCCCAACTCTTGTCTGATTGATATTGAAAAGTGGGAGGGACAGTAAAATGGCACGATACGGCATGGTTATTGACATAAATTTGTGTTCCAGTTGCTATGCCTGTTTCCTGGCCTGTAAAGACGAACACTGCAACCAGGCTCACTTGCCCGTGGCAGCCGCTCAGCCGCATATGGGACACCGCTGGATGAACATCCGGGATATCGAGCGGGGAAAAACGGCCAGGGTCAAAGTGGCCTCCATCCCGGTGCCCTGCATGCATTGCCAGGATGCCCCGTGCGAGAAAGCGGCCCAGAATGGGGCAGTGACGCGCCGGCCTGACGGGATAGTACTGATTGACCCGGTTAAGGCCAAAGGGCAGAAGCAGCTGGTAGAGGCCTGTCCATATGGTGCAGTATACTGGAACGAGGGAGAAAGCCTGCCGCAAAAATGCACGATGTGCGCCCATTTCTTGGATGCGGGATACAAAGAGCCGCGCTGCGTGGAGGTGTGCCCCACGGGAGCATTGACTTTTGGAGATTTGGACGATCCTGAAAGCGAGGTTTCCAAAAAAATGGCTGGAGGGGCTGTAGTTCTGCCTCCGGGGAATGACTCGATGATGCCGCTGGTCAAGTATCTTAATGTGCCCGGCATGCTGGTGGCCGGCACCATTTTCCTGACCGATGTCAAAGAGTGCGCCAAAGGCGCCCGCGTTACCCTGTCGGGCGACGGAACCGTTAAGACCGTAACAGCCAACGGTTTCGGCGATTTTGAATTTGAGGACCTTCCCAAGGGAGCGGAATATTTCCTCACCATTGAGATGCCGGGCTACGCGCCCTGGAAGACGTCGCTCAGGACGGATGACCACTGGGTAAGTGGAGATATTCAGTTGAAGAAACTGTAAGCAAAAGGAGAGATTAAATTATGCGTGAGGAAGTAGTGATTGTCGACGCGATACGGACCCCCATCGGCAACATGGGCGGGACATTGAAGGATATCTCTGGGGAAGACTTGGCCTGCTTGGTGCTTAAAGCGCTGCTGGAACGGACGAAGCTGGATCCTGCCGCAGTGGACGAGGTAATTGTGGGGCAGACGAAGATTTCCGCTGATGCGCCCAATATCGCGCGCACGGCAGCTTTAATGGCGGGAGTGCCCATAGAAGTGCCGGCTTATACCGTCTCGCGCCAGTGCGGGTCCGGCCTGCAGGCAGTTAACTCCGGAGCGCAGGCCATTATGAGCGGTCAAGCGGAGGTGGTTCTCGCTGCCGGGACGGAGAGCATGAGCAATGCTGTGTTTTATTTGCGCCAGGCCAGGTATGGCTACCGGTCCGGCAACGGGGTCCTGGTGGATTCCAATACGGAGAGCCAATTCAGGTCCCAGCCTCAGGACATGTTTGGAGTCTTTAACATGGGCATGACGGCAGAAAACCTGGCTGAAAAATACCGGATTGCCCGGGAAGAGCAAGACCTTTTCGCCTTCAGGAGCCAGGAGAAAGCCAATAAGGCTATCCAAACCGGAAGATTCAAGGAAGAGATTGTTCCGGTTCCCGTCAAGCAGAAAAAAGGCGAACCGCTGCTGTTTGATACGGATGAGTTTCCCAAGCAGACGACCCTGGAGAAAATGGCCAAGCTGCCGCCCGCTTTCAAAGAGGGGGGTACCGTCACTGCCGGGAATTCTTCGGGACGGAACGACGGGGCCAGCGCGCTGCTGTTGATGTCGGCCAAAAGAGCGCAAAGGGAAGGGCTAAAGCCTCTGGCTGTACTCCGCAGCCAGGCGGCAGTCGGAGTGGACCCCCGGATTATGGGCATAGGGCCGGTCAACGCCAGCAGGAAAGCGCTGGAACTGGCCGGATTAAAGCTGAACCAAATTGACCTGATTGAATTGAACGAGGCCTTCGCTGCTCAATCTTTAGCCTGTATTAAGGAATTGGATCTGGACCAGTCAATCGTAAATGTGAATGGAGGGGCCATCGCCCTGGGCCATCCCCTGGGCTGCACAGGCGCCCGGATCATGACCACCCTGCTGTATGAAATGAAGCGCCGCAAGGCCAGATATGGACTGGCGACCCTGTGTGTCGCCGGCGGTCTCGGTCTGGCGGACGTGGTAGAACTTGTTTAGCCGCTTGATATCAAGGCCGTTTTCTCCTAATCACTCCTCCCTTTTTTGCGGCGTCCTGGACGGGCCGGATGAACAGTATTACAGCCTTATATAGCTATAGCAGCTGAATCTGCCTGCCGCCGGTACGTCCAGGACCGCCTCTTGTTTATTCAAAAAGCCTGGGGCCATCAAACTGCCGGGACAAGCGGGAGTTTGGTGGCCT